>NZ_JBFSPI010000016.1:0-70671 GCF_041464685.1 Vibrio sp. 10N.237.312.B06 | reverse complement strand
TATAACTCTTTACCATGCTGTTCAAAAAACACTCACGAAAGATCAACACGCCCTAATCAAAATCATAAATTAGAGACGAGATTCAAGGCTTCAACTATGCTGATGTATGGCTCTTCTGTCGCCATTTACCGTAAAAATACGAAAGACATCAAAACTAACAGGGGCATGTTCTACTGGCTAGTCTAGGCTCATGCCGCTATAATTCCCGCCTCAAAAATCAGAGGTTGAAATATGTACAGCGATATCACTCCTATTCACGAACACAAAAAATACTGGGCCGAGTGCTACGGAACTGCACCTTTTTTGCCTACCAGTAGAAAGGAGATGGATGCTCTTGGATGGGATAGCTGTGACATTATTATTGTAACTGGTGACGCTTATGTCGATCACCCGAGCTTTGGCATGGCTATCATTGGTCGCCTTCTTGAAGCTCAAGGATTCCGCGTGGGCATTATTGCGCAACCAAAGTGGGACAATAAAGACGCCTTCATGAAGCTAGGTAAACCTAACCTATTCTTCGGCATTACAGCGGGTAACATGGACTCCATGATCAACCGCTACACCTCTGATCGCAAATTACGTCACGATGATGCTTATACGCCAAACAACGAAGGTGGCAAGCGTCCTGACCGTGCAACTCTAGTTTATTCCCAACGTTGTCGCGAAGCCTACAAAGGCACGCCAATCGTTCTTGGTGGTATCGAAGCAAGTTTGCGCCGTGTTGCTCACTACGACTACTGGTCAGATAAAGTTCGTCGCTCTGTATTGTTTGACGCAAAAGCAGATATTCTTCTTTTTGGTAACGCTGAGCGTGCACTGGTTGAAGTGGCACACCGCATTGCCGATGGCGAAGACATGTCTACGCTGACCAATATCCGCGGTACTGCTATCAATCTTCCTGCTGCCCCAGAAGGCTTCAAGATCATTGACTCTTCTCGTATCGAAAAGCCGAACAAAGCGTACGTTCCGGTTAACCCTTACGAAGTTGAAACCCAGTGTGATACTAAGAAAGACGAAAAAGAAGAAATAAAAGCGCAACCTATTACTATTCGTCCTTCTCGTCACGACGCAAAAACAACCGCGGTTCGTATCCCAGGTTACGAAAAGCTAAACAATGACCGTATTCTTTACGCTCACGCTAGCCGTATTCTGCACCTAGAGACCAACCCGTATTCAGGTCGTGCTCTTATTCAACGTCACGGTGACCGCGAACTATGGGTAAACCAAGCGCCAATTCCTCTTACAACTGAAGAGATGGATCACGTGTTTGGCCTTGCGTACAAGCGTGTTCCTCACCCAATGTATGGCAAAGCGAAAATTCCGGCATACGATATGATCAAAACTTCGGTTAACATCATGCGTGGTTGTTTTGGTGGTTGTTCTTTCTGTTCAATCACAGAGCACGAAGGTCGTATCATTCAGAACCGTTCGAAAGAATCGATCTTGGATGAAATCGAAGACATTAAAGATAAAGTACCGGGCTTTACCGGTACCATTTCTGACTTGGGTGGCCCAACGGCGAACATGTATCGTCTAGGTTGTTCTGATCCTAAAGCTGAAATTAACTGTCGTCGCCCATCATGTGTGTTCCCGAAAATCTGTGAAAAACTGAACACAGACCACCAGCACACCATTGACCTTTACCGCTCAGCGAGAAAGGTTCCGGGTATCAAGAAAGTAATGATCGCATCAGGCGTTCGTTATGATCTTGCGATTGAGTCTCCAGAATACGTACGTGAGCTTGTGACTCACCACGTTGGTGGTTACTTGAAGATTGCTCCAGAGCATACTGAAAAAGGCCCACTGGATCTGATGATGAAGCCGGGCATGGGCACGTACGATCGTTTCAAAGAGATGTTCGAGAAATACAGCGCTGAAGCCGGTAAGAAACAGTACCTAATTCCTTACTTCATCTCTGCTCACCCGGGCACAGAAGATGAAGACATGCTTAACCTTGCAATGTGGCTGAAAAAGCACAACTACGAGTGTGACCAAGTACAGAACTTCTATCCATCGCCGATGTGTAATGCAACGTCGATGTACTACTCAGAGACCAACCCTCTGAAACGCGTGAAATATAAGAAGCGTGAAGATGTTCCTGTACCGAAAGGTGATCGTCAACGTCGTCTGCATAAAGCGCTGCTTCGTTACCACGATCCTGAAAACTGGAAGATCATCCGTGAAGCGCTGATCAGCATGGGTAAAAAGCACCTAATTGGTGACAAAGCAAACTGTCTAGTACCAGAAGAAGATTTTGAAGCTCAGACACCGGCGCAGCGTCGTAAGTCTGGTCGTCACGGCTCACAGCGCTTTGCGACTAAGCACAGTAAGTCTCAACCAGGTCTTGGTGGCGAAAGCCCACGTAACCATTCTAAGCCTGGAGGCAATAAGCCTAAGCCAGGTGGCAATAAGCCAAAACCGGGCGGTAAGAAGCCAAAACCGGGCGGTAAGAAGCCAACGGGTAGCCAAGGTAATGGCAATCAGGGCAACGGAAAGCAGAACGGCAATGGTAACGCGCATAAACCAGCGACGGGCTTCATCAAAAAAGCCCCTGCTAGTCAGCAATCTCAAGGCAATGGCGGCGGGAATGGCAAGCCAAACCGTAACAAAGCGGGTAATGGTCAAGGTGGTAAACCTGCGAGTAACGGAAAGAATCGCCAGCGCGCAACACAGCGTTAATATAGCGACCCCATTTACTTGGTTATCATAAAAATACAAAGCGCAGCTATTTAGCTGCGCTTTTTTGTGTCTGTTACTAATGAACTACCCAAAAGTTTCACTTGGTTATGTGATTACAAGGGATTCTAACGGGTAAAGACCCAATACTGACTAAACAAATAGTTAGTGACCATGCCCACCAAGATACCAACCGCCATGGCAATAAATACTGCCCCAATAAACGCAGGCAGCAATTCCGTCATCAGCTTAAAGCACAGCAAATTAGGTACCGCTGATATTGATGCGGTAAACATAAACTTTTGCCACTGAATCAGCTTCTCAGACCAATGACCTCGCCCTTTATATTCAAAAGTCAGTATACGATTACCCAACCATGTCGTCGTTGCAGCAGCAATAAAGGAGCTAATTCGCGCCATCATTAAAGGCAGCCCAACAACATAATGCAGCAATGCAAAAACCAAACAATCAACAACAAACCCACCAACACCAACCACAGCAAATCGAACCATCTTGTGGTGGGACTGTAGTCTTTGGCTATGTGATTGAAGCTTGTCATTGAACATTCGTAGCCTTGAGTTAACGCTGAACATCATTTTCACTTTCAATATGATTCAACGAAAAATTTGGTGTGTTGCTCTGGTGATGGCAGCTGAACAAAGCACGCTTTATTTTCACCGTTGGCTCTAGAATACACGTTAATGCGTTCTCTTTGATCTTAATTTCCACTTCCGCTTTATGGCCGATCAAATAGAATTTATCGATGCCATTTAGTTGCTCGATCTCAAGAAGCTTTTTCGCTTGCCCATGACTGTAAAATTGCCCTGAGAATGGTCTTTTACCCACATAAAAACTTGGCGCAGAATCCGTAATCTGTTCAAAAATAATACGGTCACTTTTCTCGTTCGCCTTCCCTAAGTTCAGGTAAACCATCGCAATCATTAACAGCACAGGTAGCACCAAAGCCACGCTCGAGAACCACTTCTTATCTTTTTCCACTACGAGTATAGCAATCAACAAGCCAAGGGCCGGAATACCTGGCAGGACGTAAGCTGGGAGAATATTGCCCGCCATAGTGAAAAGAATCAGAGGTGAAATCAACCAACAGACAAGAAATGAAAACAAGCCGCGATTTTCAGTATTAATTTCTGCAATTTTCTTGCGACGAGCGAAAGTTAAAATAGGTAATACAATCGACCACGGCGCAGCGGCCTGAATCCAAAATACCCAGATCATGCCTCTGGTTTCATCATGAGCAGAACCGTATAAATCGCCCTCCCAACCACTCACAACAAAACGCTTAAAGTGTTCGCCAACGATGAAGTAGTCAATGAAACCCGGCGTTGCCATTTCCGCCATGATGTACCACGGTAAGGCAATCGCCAACATCACGCCTAAGCCCGACAACAGTGGAAAGCGTTGCCAAAGCACTTTAAAAGCACCGAAGAAGCCATGCTGTAAGACTAACCAAGGGAAAACTGCGATACCCATGATTACAATCGAAACAGGCCCTTTTGCAAGTAAACCTAGCGCTAAACCAATAAAGCCAACGTAACCCCAGGTTTTGTTGGTTCTCTCACTTCCTTCGCCTTTACAGTCTTCTCCACCGAGCCAACATAAGTAAAAGCCCAGCATCGCGATGGTCATGGCTAACGTTAACGCCATATCGGTCATCACAGCACCCGCGGCGATAGAGAAAATCCCACATGTTGCCAATACAACAGCCGCCACTAAGGCACTTTGTCCCGTACGCTTCGCCAGATACGCGACCAATAGAATCGTCGCGAAACCTGCTAACCAATGCGGAGCACGCACAGCAAACTCACTCAAGCCGAACAACTCAATACCAGCAGCACTCATCCATGTGAACAACGGTGGCTTACCCCAAAAAGGAATACCGTAATCAAACTGAGGGGTTAACCAATTGCCAGTTTCTACCATCAAGCGAGCCATTTCTCCATAGCGCGCTTCAGTGGTGTCCATTAACGGATAAGTCGCCAAAGATAAAAGCCTTAAAACTAGTGCAAAAGCCAACAAATACCATAGATGCGTTCTGTTCAGACTCATGCTGATTCCTCTAATTTAAAATGTGTTTTCAATGCAGGTGTATCAACGACCGATTGGATCAGATAAAGAGGGCGATTCTTGGTTTCGATGAAAATACGACCTATGTACTCCCCCATTAAACCAATACTCAACAGTTGGATTCCGCCAAGTGCAAGTTGCACGACCATCATTGACGGATAACCCGTAATTGGCTCGCCAAACATCATGGTTTTGAATACGATGAAGACGCCATATACAAAAGCAGTAAGAGCCACTAATCCACCAACTGCCGTCGCAATACGCAGTGGGCGGATAGAGAATGATGTGATGCCATCCATCGCCAATCCGATGAGTTTCAGATAGTTCCACTTGGTCTCGCCACAGAAGCGAGCATCACGCTTAAATTGGAGTGTCGCTTGTCGGAAACCCGGCCATGAAAAAATGCCTTTCATGTAGCGGTTACGTTCTGGAAGCTGATTGATATGGTCGACAACCTCGCGGCTTAACAGTCGAAAATCACCCACATTCTCAGGAACATCAATCTTCGCAGCCACGTTCATGACTTTGTAAAAGCTCGCTGCTGAAAACTTCTTAAACCATGTTTCACCATCACGCTGGCTGCGCTGCATATTGACGACGTCATAACCTTCGCGCCACTTGGCAATCATTTGCGGGATAAGCTCAGGTGGATCTTGTAAGTCAGCGTCTAGCAAAATCACCGCTTGTCCACGACAGTGCTCAAGGCCTGCGCTCATCGCTGATTCTTTGCCAAAATTACGGCTTAAACCGATAACAGAAATTGAGCTATTGATTGAAGTGAATGAACTCACCAACTCCAAGCTGCTGTCTTTGCTACCGTCGTCGACATAAACGATTTCACTCTTGATGGGCAAGCTATCAAGCACCTTGGTAAGGCGAGAGTGGAACTCTTCCAATACCTCTTGTTCATCGTAAAAAGGCACAATGATAGACAGAGAAACCGCAGGGTTGATCTGCGATGTAGATATCTTAGGGCGGCTTATATGAAGTTCAGACATAATACGTTCTTCTATTTTTTAATCTGAATCCAATCTACCCTCCCATAAGTGAAAGTTATGTTATTGACATATTTTTCACGCTCACTCAGGATAATGTTACCGTCTATTTCTGTATGAGAATCAAAATGAAACGAGTTCTATTAGTCGAAGATAACCGTGAAATCGCAGGTGTCTTGTTTGATTATTTTGAGTGTATTGGTATGGAACTCGATTATGCGGACAACGGCGAACTCGGCCTGCAGCTCGCGTTGGAAAACTCATTTGATATCATCATATTGGATCTGATGTTGCCAAGAATGGACGGCCTCACGGTTTGTAATAAATTGCGAGACCAAGGCAACGCGACACCTATTTTGATGCTGACCGCGCTAGATAGCCGCGATGATATGTTGAAAGGGTTTGAGCATGGTGCCGATGACTATCTAACCAAGCCTTTTGATTTGGATATTTTAGAAGCAAGAATGAACGCACTAGTTCGTCGTTACCGCGGAAAAGTAGCCTCTTCAAAACTTCAGTTCGGTGAACTCACCATCGACCAAAAAACCCGTAAAGCTTACCGCCAAGATAAGCTTCTTGCGCTAAACCCAACCACTTACACCATACTTGAGATGCTCTGCCAAAACGCACCGGAAGTGGTGACTCGTGAAGATATCTCCTACAAATTATGGGAAGAAGATGAACCCAATAATGATGTGCTGCGCAGTCACATCTATCAATTACGAAATCAACTCGACAAGCCTTTTGACAGTCAAATGTTGATTACGGTTCCTAAAATAGGATTCCGCTTGGAGTCATCGAATTGATTTCCAACTTTCTGACAAGCACTAAAACCCTCACCGGCCGCTTAGCTGTTTTCTTTGGGCTAATGGCCGTGATTGTGTCTGCGTTCGTCTATATCGTTTTTATTGTCGCGCTCTACATGTCTGAAGACCGGGTCGGAGAAAGACGCATCTTGATTGACCGCAATTACGCCGTCGAGCTATTTCAAGCCGGAGAAAGTGGTGAGTTAAGAATTGATGATCTGACAGTCGCCTATAACGACCCGTCATTCGTACCTCCCGAATATTATAAGCTCATTGCAAATAAAGAGAGCTTTCTCGGAGAGATCGGCGAAGAGCCAGAGTCAAGAATGGTCTATGTTGGCGAGTATTCTGACAAAGGAAAAACCCACCCAATAATCCTACTTTCCGAAATAGACCGTGTTGAATTTGCTATTTCTGAACTTGTGTACGCGACCGCCTTTGTGCTCACGTTACTTTCTATCTTAATTTTTAGTTTTGGTGCTCTGCTCTATCGACTGTCAAAACGACTGATTGAACCATTCAACTCTCTCTCTGAGCAACTTGAGTCGAATAAACTCAATCTCAACGAAGAGTTCGGTGTGAGTGATGATGCGGCAGTTGAATTTCGTCAGCTAACCGATCAACTGAATCAGTATCGTCGAGAAATCAATTCCTTGGTCAAGCGTGAACAAGCCTTTGCTCGATACTCAAGCCATGAGTTAAGAACACCACTAACCGTTGCTCGTGGTGCGAATAAATTGCTATTGAGAAGCGAAACAACCGAGTTTCAATCTCGGCAGGTTGAACGCATTGATGAAGCCATTGTTCAGATGTCTGAGATGGTCGATGCTTTGCTTGGCCTAGTTCGTTACGAAAGAAACAGTGACGATGCACCACTGCGCTTGTTTAGCCAGCAAGAATTAGAGACCATCGTTTCCAAAAATACGTTACAAGCAAATGAGAAAGCAGTCGAAATATCCCTACTCGTTCAATCTGAGCCTATAATTCAAGCCACCAGTGCGATCATGAACATGTTGGTCGGAAACTTGTTGAGAAATGCGATTGCTGCGACCAATAGTGGCACCGTAACTATCACTCTTTCCCAAGACACTCTTGTGATTGAAGACCAAGGTGAAGGCCTTCAGGAACAGTACAATCCGAATGGTCATGGATTAGGTTTATTGATTGTCGACGACTTGTGCCAACGCTTCCATTGGGACTTTGAGTTGGTCAATCGCGACTCCGGAGGGTGCACTGCAAGAATCGCCTTTCAGACAGGTTCCTCCTTATCCACATTAAAGCAAGCAAACTCGTAATACGAGGCTCAATACCCGATGAAAACTTGATTTAGTTGGTTTACAGCGCTCGCTAGCTACTAGATACTCAGTAGTCCTTTTTGATTTAAAAATGCTGGCTCTTGAGTCAGCATTTTGTCTAAGTGCGATGAAACTAAATAATAGCCCTGTAACTCAGCATCAATACAACGATCACACCTTTTTCTTAAAGCGAGACGATAAGCTTCACTCCCACTTTTGCGGCAACAAAGCCAGAAAGTTCATGAAGCTACTGGAAGACGATCACCCAGACACCACCACTCTAATAAGCTATGGATCCGCTCAAGCTAACTCCTTGTTCTCGCTAGCCGCACTTGCAAAAATCAAAGGCTGGACGCTTGAGTTTTACGTCGACCACCTTCCTCAATGGCTACAAGAACGCCCACTCGGCAACTACCGTGGCGCTATCGATCTTGGGGCTAAGGTTATTTCAGTCAAAGAAACAGGCTCTGAGCTTCATCCACAAGCGTATATTGAACAAATAAGGCAACCAGGTTCCGATTGTATTGTGTTACCTGAAGGTGGACGTTCTCAGCTTTCTGAATATGGCGTGAAGCAACTGGCGATGGAAATACTCAGCTGGACGCGCTTCGAAAACAAACACGATTTTGTGGTTGCACTGCCCGCTGGTACTGGTAGCACAGCGCTGTATCTTCATAAGCATTTAAAACTGCACAACATCCCGGTGTTAACCTGTGCTTGTGTTGGTGGCAGTGGCTACTTAACGCAGCAGTTCAATGAGCTTGGCGAGACCGATCACCCGCAGATCTTACCGCTCAAAACCAAACACCATTTTGGTAAGTTGTATCAGCAGGATTATCAAACTTGGTTAGATCTGCAAGAGCAAACTGACATTGAGTTTGACCTGCTCTATGACCCTTTGATGTGGCAATGCTTAGTACAGTGGCAACAAGACAACCCAACTAAGACCATCATCTATATTCATCAAGGCGGCATCTTAGGCAATGAATCGATGTTGCCGCGCTATCAGCGGAAGTATCCGGAGATGAGCATTAGCAAAACCAACACATCTTGGTAATTTTTTTCCTTTATTCTCCAGTTTAGCTATTCAAGTTATAAACTGAAATCTGGCGAGAATCATCGCGTTATCTATACTTTCGATTGGAACGTCAATTGTCATCGAAAGGAATAACGCATGCGAAAACTCACTACGCTCGGCCTGTTTTCAGTTTTACTGCCCTTCTCTGCGATTTCAGGAGAAAACATCACTTACCAAGTCGATGGTATGGATTACGAAGGTTATTGGAGTGAGGCCAGTGACCAAGCGCCTTTGGTGCTGCTAATTCACGATTGGGATGGCTTAACTGATTACGAAAAGAAACGTTCTGAGATGCTCAACGAACTCGGTTACAACGTGTTCGCCATCGACCTATTTGGTAAAGGCATTCGCCCTACCGAAGTGAAAGACAAAAAACAACACACAGGCGAGTTGTATAAAGACAGAGAAAAAATGCGTGCACTACTTAATGCGGGAGCGATGGAAGCGAAAAGGCTTGGTGGTAACTTAGATAACAACGTGATAATGGGTTACTGTTTTGGTGGCGCAGCCGTTTTAGAAGCCGCTCGTGCTGGCATCCCATCGAAAGCTTATGTCACCTTCCATGGCGGTTTATCGACACCTAAAGGACAAGACTACTCTGAGACAAAAGCTCCAGTTGTCGTGTTCCATGGTACAGCAGACGCCATGATCTCAATGCACGACTTTGGAAGCCTCGCAGCTCAACTTGAATCAAGCAAGGTTCCGCATGAAATGATCACCTACAGTGGTGCGCCACATGCCTTTACCGTATTCGGCTCAAACAACTATCAACAAGAAGCTGACCAGAAATCGTGGGATAGATTTACCCATGTACTAGAAACCACCACCAGATAATCTTCTCCTTGAGAACCCATAACCCCATTCTACAGTTTAAGAATGGGGTGACTTTAGTTAACACGGTGTCATGCCGCTACAAATAACGATGGATACTTAAGTCATCAGATTTAATATCACTGGCAGAGCCACTGACTATGCTTGCTAAGATCTTTCCTGAGCCACATGCCATTGTCCAACCTAATGTCCCATGACCTGTATTGGTAAATAAATTTTTGATAGGCGTCTTGCCGATGATAGGCGTGCCATCTGGCGTCATTGGTCTTAGCCCAGTCCAGTATTCAGCCTTAGAAAAGTCCCCCGCTTGTGGGAAAAGATCTTTTATCACCATATCAATCGTGGCTTTACGTTTTTCAGGGATTAGGTAGTCAAAACCAGCGAGTTCTGCCGTACCCGCGATACGAATACGATCATCAAATCGCGTCATCGCGACCTTGTAGGTTTCATCCATAACAGTCGAAGTCGGTGACTTATCTACATTCACGATAGGCAATGTTAGTGAATATCCTTTCACTGGGTAAACCGGTATAGACAAGTCGACTTGCTTTAATAGTTCTCGAGAATAGCTTCCTGACGCGACCACGTAAGCATCCGCTTTAAACTCGCCTTGAGTCGTTGTAATAGTCTCAATGGCTTGATTCTGATGATTCAAACTTACCACTTCAGTATCAAACACGAACCTAACACCGAGTTGCTTGGCTTTCTCAGTCAAGGTTAAACAGAACTGATGGCAATCACCGGTTTCATCATGAGGTAAGTATAAGCCGCCCACCAGCTTGTCTTTAACGTCCGCTAAACCCGACTCCACTGACAGACACTGGGCAACATCAAACAGCGAGTGTTCGATCCCACTCTCTGTTAATAGCTTCATATCCTGCTGAATAGCATCGAGTTGCTTCTCGCTTCTGAATACTTGCAAGGTGCCTTTCTGCCTGCCCTCATAAGCTAAATCTTCACTGGTTCTTAGATGAGTGAGACACTCTCGACTGAAGTTTGCCACTCTTAACATGCGTGACTTATTCATGGCGTACTTGGCTTCATTACAGTTGGCCAACATCTTAGTCGCCCAAGCAACTAATTCAGGAGAAAGTGACGGCTTCACTTTTAGAGGCGCATGCTCTTGGGTAAGCCATTTCATTGCTTTCAACGGAATCCCCGGTGCCGCCCATGGTGAAGAATATCCGTAAGAAATTTGCCCTGCATTCGCAAAGCTGGTTTCCTTGCCACTGCTATCTTGACGATCAATAACTGTGACCGAGTGACCTTCCTTCGCCAGGTACCAAGCACTGGTTAACCCAATAACACCGCTACCAATTACAATAACTTCCATTCTCTTCTCCTAATGCCCGACAAAGCCAAAATCTGTCGAACACAGCTGTCAGTCTAAAACTCGTTTCGTTAATAATTTGTAACTTATTCCGCGCATGTTGACTTAACAATAGAGGGAGCGTTGACAAAAACTCAATTCAACTTAAAAACGAATTCGGCAGTTTGGAACTGTGATATTGGCGGTATTTGGTCGCTTAGGAGGAGTCGCTAAGTAAATCTACTATTCTTAGATATTGTAAGCGTCATGACTCAAGAAAGTGGCGTTTTCAAGTAAGAAATCTAACAAGGTTTCGGCCTGTAGCGTGAGTGCGCGGTCTTTTAAAGATTGAACCTTAACCGTCGCCTTCGATAGCATCTCCAACTCGGTCGCAACCACTTCAATCTGCCCTGACTTTATTTCATCGATCACCGTGAGCTTAGGCATAAAGGTGACACCCAACCCTGCTGAAACAAAGTTAGTCAGTGCAGTGACTGAGTTCGTCTGAAGCTTAGGTTCTAACGTGAAATGTGACATTTGCTCGGCATGCTTGACCAATCGACCCATCCCTGTTGAGTTGTCGATCAACGCCAAAGACACATCCTTAATATCTTGCAGTGTCACAGGTGCTTCTTTCATCGTAAGGAAGTGCCCCTTCGGAGCAATCAATTCGAGCGGATGGCTACGTTCAACGTGGGAGTGCAGTTTAGGATGTGGAGCAGAAGCATAGGTTATTGCGAAGTCTATCTGTTGATCTTCCAACATCTTGACCGCGTCCAATGCCCCTGCAATTTCAATAGAAAGGTTGATATCAGGATAACGGGTCATAAAGGTTTGCATCGGCTTTGACACCAAGTTGGTAATAAACCCTTCACCGATGGCAATACTGACACTGCCTCCTTTGAGGTTTTTAAGCTTGGCTAGTCGAGTAAGCACTGCAGCCTCTCCACGAACAATGGAACGATAGTAATGCAGCAGCTCATTACCCGCCTCAGTTAACAGTGATTGGCGGTTGTTGCGTTCCCAAACTTTCATTCCCGCTTGCGCTTCGAGCTGGGTCAGCATTCTGCTCATTGCAGCAGGGTCAACATTCATCATCTTGGATGCCTTACGCAATGAGCCATACTTAGACAACGCGTTTAAATACTCAAGAGCGCGGATATTAAAGTGATGCATTCAACTTCCTTGTGATTCGACTGACACTAGATCAAGCGTCTCACAAATTGGCTGCGAACATGTATCCCATTTTATCAAGAACGTATTTACACTTACTAACTTGTGCACCGAGTCACTTCAAGACAGCTAAAGGCTCATGCTCGTTTATTCGATCTACTCTTGATAGACAGATGGAAAGAGCTTAAAGAACCTGTTTGAAACCGCTTAACGAAGCATTTTCGATGACATGGCACCTTTGAAGTTCGGCTTTCACTTGAGTAATACCAATCACAGTAAATAAGTGATCAAACATAGCGTAGGAAAAAAGCTTGAGAACAAGGCAGAATTTTTCGATAAGTAGTTATTCTACAATCAAAAATTCTAACGAAGTTATCGAGGTTTTTAACAAGCTAGGGTGACCAGTTATTTACTACGATTGGTATAATACCAATCACAGTAAGCAAGTGGTCATAAATAGCGTTGGAAGGCGTGATAACTAGGCAAAGGACTTTGGGCTAGAGATAGAGATAGAGATAGAGATAGAGATAGAGATAGAGATAAAGATAAAATATAGGTGCTCTAAAACGAGAAAACCCCAGCATTTCTGCTAGGGTTTTGAATAGTGGTGGAAGGATGGGGATTTGAACCCCAGATACGCTATAAACGTATACTCGCTTTCCAGGCGAGCGCCTTAAGCCACTCAGCCATCCTTCCACAAATTGTGTGTTGAGCTTGTCACTCAACGAGGCGCTACTTTATTGATTCTGCTTGCTTTGGTCAAGAGGCATTATCAAAAAAAGTGCCTTTTTCAGTTTGTTCGATTACAAATTAACTCATTAGATCAAAAACAAACCAAATTTCATTCTATCGTTGTACTTACGCTTGTTGCTTTTCTTAAGCTTGTTGATAGTAGCCCGGAACTCTAAACCATTTACGGCACATATCTAAGAAGTAACCGTACAGCACGCCCATACCACATGAGATAACAGCGTTACTGGTGACAGCCGTAACAATCTGGTCGCTTGAAGCACCTACTGCCAATAAAATACCGGCATACACAGGTGACTGGAATAACACGTACGCCACCAAGTCAGACAAGTTTTTCATCAATGAGCTTTGTGAAAGCTTTGCGCCGTTACGCAAGAACCAATCACGAAAGACTCCATAAGGCCAAGCGATAGCTATGTTTACCGGAATAGATAACGTTCGAGAAGCAAGAGACTGCTCAAACGTCATACCAGAAATAAACACTTCAACAATCATTCCAGAAATAAAACAGAAAACGACCATAGCGAATGTATCCGCAGCTGCGTTTCGAATACAGAATGGACCACGAGACTTCATTGACGATAAACCTAAAATATATCACTACTTAATTAGTGATTTAACAACACATAAACAAGGCTAGATTACACCTCGCCAGATAATGTCACTATTAAACCACAAGATAAGCAGTCATACATTCCAAATTAAAAATAAAGTTGTAAATTAACAACCAAAAACCACTTTAAAAGCAGTCACTTCCACCAAAAAAACCCACAAAGGTCAAATAACGAGCGATTTGTTATTATATTTCCGTAATTAAACAACAACTATGCCATAGGAAGATTTACCGTAATGGTATTGATGATTTCTTGTTCAGGAGTGAAACCGAGAGAAACCTGCTCTAAAGCTTTATCGACGTGATCTGTGAGCTTTGCATTATTCATAGGTTCAGCATGAACACGCAAGCTCTCTAATGCAGACTTAATCAGCGCTAAGTTATTATCTTCGAGCGCAACGTACAGCGTGACGAGTAGCTCTTCGGTGTTATCTTTGTTTCGTAGATCAGGTTTAGGTAGTGACTCGCTGTTACTTTGCGAATCGTTTTTTTCTACATCTAGGCTATCAAGATCATGAACTTTAACTTCATGGTATTGGTAAAGCTTGTTTGAATAGCGGAATAACGCATCATCCAACTCACGCTCATCAATCGGCTTGGCAATAATATAATCCACACCCGCACCAAGCATACGTTCGCGAGTCTCTTTAAAGACATCAGCCGTACAACCAAACACCAGTACCGATGATATCTCGCCTATCAAAGCTCGAATTGCAGTGGTTGATTCAACGCCGTCCATCACTGGCATATGGTTATCCATTAATACCAAATCAAAGCGCTCAGCCACCACGGCTTGTATCGCAAGTTCACCATTTTCGACGCTCTTACAAGTAAAGCCTTTACTGCTCATGAAGGTTTCAATAATGACGGTATTGGTTCGGTTATCTTCGACAATCAGTACCTTCAAGCCAGAGTAATCTAACTTTTTATGTGGCAAGCTCTCTATTTCGCCAGGCTGGCAAGGCTTAATCTTCAAGCGAACATCGAAGCTGGTGCCTATCCCTTCTTCACTGGTGACGCTAATACTGCCCTCCATCAATTGGGCAATTTTCTTCACAATCGCTAACCCGAGACCAGTACCGCCAAAGCGTCTCGTAGTCGAAGACTCAGCTTGTTCAAACGGTTTAAAAATACGTTTTTGTGCTTCTTTAGATATACCAATACCGGTGTCGCGAACTCGAATACTAAGGTAGGTGTCACTCCCCTCTACGACTTCTTTAAGATACACCTCGACAAAGCCTCGAGAGGTAAACTTGACTGCGTTGTTTAAGAGGTTAAATAAAATTTGGCGAAGGCGTGCTTTGTCTGAGAAGTACCAACGGCCAGAAGGCACTTCGGAGTACACTTTGAATTGAAGCCCTTTCTCGGAAGACAATGTGTAATAGACACTGTTGATACTTCCTATAATTGAATCAAGCGGGAATCGTGTTTCATCTAGGTCTAACCGACCCTGCTCTATCTTTGAAAAATCCAAAATTTCATTGAGTAACGTCATCATATGATCACCCGAATCATACAGGCTCTTAAGATGCTTCTCTTGCTCTGTGCTCAAAGGGGTTTTCAGTAAGATCTGAGCCGTTCCTAATACACCATTCATCGGGGTACGAATTTCGTGTGACAAGGTCGCAAGAAAAGCCGTTTTGGCATTGGTTGATGCTTGAGCTTTAACCTTCTCAGCTTCGAGATAGATGGTTTTTTCGTTGAAGGTTTTGATCAAATGTCCGATTTCATCATCACTAGAGTAGTCAACATCGATGATCTCGCCCGCTTTAGAACTATCAACTTGGGCGGCAATCGTTGTGATTGGGCTTATCAAATAGCGGTTCAGTAAGTAATAACCTGCCATAACACACAATAATAACAGCGGCACAATACCGCTTTCAACGCTCATTACCTGACGAAACACTTCGTCTGCTACTCGTGATTTTGAGTTGACGACATCCACTTGCCATCCAAACTCTCCAAATTGGTTACTACTAATATAAATCCCATCAACGAGATTGAAGTTATGAGAAACCAACACTTGGTTGAGTTTGTCTCTTAGAGTAATACCAAGGTTGTATTCTTCCGCATGGTTCTTCATAAAGCCGAGTAACTCTTCGAGTGAGAGATCCACCGTCGCGACACCTGCAAAAGTTCCATCGTAATAGTAAGGTGAAGATGCTGTGATCATTTGAACATGTGTATATGGGTCAATATACACATTGCTCCATGCAATGGTTCCCTGCACTTTGTTTACTACAGATGTATACCAATATTCGTTTTGATAAGGCGCATTTTTGGGGTTGTTATAAGAAAAGAGCTGGTCAATATCACCATCGTCGGCTTTGTTGAAAAAATAACTGTTAAGGATTTTATCAGAATCCAATGCATGCGGTTCTGGCCAAATACCTGCGCTGACGATCGTGTCATCGCTCGCCGCCAACATTGACTTAATAAATAACGGTATAACATCAGTATCACTGCGCTGTGCCTGAGCGAAACCAACCAAACTATCAACAAAACCTTGAGAGCTACTGAGGGGCTCTGTAATCAATTCCGATAACAGTTGTGTACGTAAGTCGAGATTTTGTTGCAACTTAGCGCGTACAGGAGATTCTACGACGTAATACGTCACACTACCGACAATGGCAATGAACATTGCGAGGTATACACCAAGCGCTACCATACTTTTTTTCTTAAGAGACGACCGTATTTGCATAATTATCTTGTTGTTTTCTTTTCTGTTTAACCTAGTGTTTATCACTAATGACATCAAGCGTTTTTAGATTGAAGCTTGATTGGCGCAAGTTCATTGGTACTATAAGCGCAAATATGTTCCCTTTTACGGTACCTCACTTTGACTTTACAAGATATTCTTGCGCTTCCAGAGTTGGAAGGAAAGCTAATCACAGAACACAAAACCATGGGCTTTGTCACTGCAATGGCAGCAGATCCAAATGTGTTAACTCCTCATGAATGGCTACCATTCCTTTGGGGTGGCGAAGAAGTCGCGCCTTTTACCGACGGTGAACAGCTGGAAAGCTACATTGAAGTTATCATCGCGCTTTGGAACAAAACCCGCCCAGAACTGATCGAAGGTACTTGGGTATGGCCTGAAGCTTGTCAATTAGATGATGCAGAAGTTGTAAATACAGCAGCTCGCGATTTTTGTGAAGGCTTACTTCAAGGTTGGCAGATAGCCCGTGATGATTGGGAAACACTGATGCCCGAAGACAGCGAAGACAACGCACTGGTCGGCGGCGTGTTGCTTTCACTCAGCATGCTTTACGATCCAGAAACTTCCATTGCTACCCTTGCCGAACAAGGCATCGAAGGCCTTGAGCAGTTTGAAGAGATCTTTAACGCTGTGCCTGTGATGCTTTGCGGGTTAACGCAACGCGGTATCGCATTAGCTGAAGCTCAATAATTTTCCATTCTCTCTAAAGCGAGAGATATAAAAGAAATAAGCTGCGCTATATTCGAACGATAGTAAGAAGGCCTCACAATGAGGCCTTCTTTCGTTTCAGGTGACACTAAATAGCCGTCTAAAAGCCTTTCCAATCGAAATGATCAATTCGCTCATCGGCAATGTAAAACAACTTAGTACCGCTGCTGACAACTTGGTCTAACTCCGGATTAAGCTCTATACCACTCCCCGTATCAATCGCGATCAGCGTTGCTTTATACTTCTCTTTGAATACAGAGAAAATAGGCGCGACGGTTACAGGTTCGGCATCTTTAGGGTAATACGTCGAATACTGTGTCATACCTCTAGTTGAGCTTAAAAGCTCTTGATGAAGTGCACTTGAACCGGGATCAACCGCAGCTTTAGCCAGCATTTCGGCACCCACTGCCGGAATACATTCAGAGTTTGGGCAATGTTGATGCAGTAAATCGCTCAACGCCTCATCTTTAAAGTAAACCAGAAGATGAGCCTTAGGGTTTCGGTTCGCACAATAAAGCGCCGCAGACAGCGTGATATCGTCTTCGGGGTTATCAATAAGAATACAGCTGGCTGACTCAATGCCCGTTTTCTCCATCTCTTTGCCATCGGTGTAGCTGTTTACCTTAACGAAATTGATCTCACCGGGTAACGGATTTTCAATATCTGAACGCGTACATAATACGATTGGTCGCTTGCCCGTTTCTTCATGTTGCAGCATACGGATGAGATGAATGGTTCTTTGTTCATTCCACCCCAACATCAAAATGTGGTTTTCCACTCTAACTCTCCTTTTACCTAACAAGCCCGCTCGCCAATATTCAACACCTTCTGTTGCCACCTTACCCAGTAAAGCAGCGAAAAGGCTGAGCCCTCCAGGGATAACAAACAAAATAACAATCCATCGCCCCGCTTCCGTCGTCGGTGACAAATCGCCATAACCAACCGTAGAAGCCGTCACGACTAAATAGTATGCAAATGTAGTAAACGAGTTGGTTAAGTCCGTTTCACCCGCCAAATACAATGTCGACCACGATAAAAACACGTAGCCGAGGAAAGTAAACAATAGGTTTTTACCATTCAAAACAAAGATATTCGCTTTGACCCAACGTTTGAGTTGTAACCAGATTATCATTAGAGCCTCTAATCCATTTCTCTTAGTTACATGCTAGAAAAAATAAATGATATCAACAAGATGTATCTTAAGAAAAAGGCACATGAGCCCAAAATAATGCCAATAGTCCACATTTAGGTACAAAAAGACTTAGAAATATCTACAAACAATCTCTGGAGTAAATCAAAACTGAACAAAAAGTCATATGAGTTACTTCCCCAAAGGCACAATCAATGGAGTATGACTTACGGGATCATCAATAATAACGCTATCTAAGCCAAATACTTGCTTAACGAGTTTGGCGTCAATTAAAGACTTAGGTTTCCCTTGTGCGACAATTTCTCCACCAGCAAATGCAATCAGATGATCCGCATAACGACAGGCTTGATTCAAATCATGCAGCACGGCGACGATAGTGTGTTTTTTCTCTCTATTGAGGCTGCGGAACAACTCCAACAAATCGATCTGGTGTGCGACGTCTAAATAAGTTGTCGGCTCATCAAGTAATACTATCGGTGTTTTTTGTGCTAATACCATGGCAATCCAAACTCGTTGTTTCTGACCTCCTGATAGTTCATCAACCTGCCTCTCGGCCAAATCGGTGACACCAGTATCTTCCAGCGCTTGAAAGACCGCCTCTTGATCATCTAAGCTCCACTGCTTAAACAGTTTTTGATGCGGATAACGGCCTCTTGCTACCAAATCAACGACTCGAATCCCTTCAGGAGCTTGTGAGCTTTGCGGCAGTAACCCCAACTCTCTCGCCAACTCTTTAGCTGGTACTTTTTGGATATTCTGACCATCTAGACAAATTTGGCCTTTAGAAGGTTTCAATAAACGGCATAAGCTTCTCAATAAGGTCGACTTTCCGCACCCGTTGGGTCCGACAATGACCGTAAATTTACCTTCAGGAATATGAAGTTCGAGATTTTCACAAATAACGCGATTCTCGTATGCAAGTTTAAGGTTACTTCCATTTAGTCGAGAGGTGATTTTAGATTTAACCGGTGTCGATAGGCTCATAAGTTTCTGATTTAATTTATGTTAAACAATATCCCCAAGTAACTTTTAGCTATTTGCTTATTTAGCTAATTACTTAACTAATTAGCTCTAGCTATTCAGTTGCTTGGGAAAGCGTAGCATCAAGAATAGACTTGTTGCTGCTTAAGGTTACGCTTGGTTTCTTCGGGGCTAAAACAGGCAGCGTTACACAATTTCAAGTTCAGTTGGGTACACCATAAACCATTGGACCAACTTGTCATTTTTGAGTACTGATCTAACTCGGTAAAACGAGTCTTGCTCTAACACTCATATACTTGACAAATAATCGGTAAACTTAAGAAGTATCGCTCTCATTAATCATATGAGTACCTATGCTTAAAACTGGCGAGATCGAGTCAATAGCCAAATTAAATATATGCCACCTACAATACCCGTCATCCTGCCTATCGGCACGCTTGCTTGAAAAGGCAACCATTGAATTAAAACATCCGCGGTTAAGACCAACAACGCGCCCATAAGAGCTGAGGAGAACAAGGATAATGCTCGCGACTTTCTCAATCGACCAACTAATTGAGGAGCAGCAAGGGCAATAAAGGCAATAGGCCCAGCAGCTCCTGTCGCGAATGCGGCTAAGACCACAGCAAAGAAAATCATAGAAAGACGGACTCGCTCTACTCGGATACCCAGCTGAGTTGCGATGTCATCCCCCATCTCTATCATGGCAAGCTCACGCTTTAGCATCATCATAAAAGGGAGGAGGAGACATACCCCTATAAGTACAGGATAAACATGTGTCCATGTCCTAGCATGCAGTGATCCTGCAAGCCATAGATTGGCCAAAATGGCATTGTCTAAATTACCCTTAACTAACATCAGGCTGTTCAGCGCACTCAAAATGGACCCGATCCCAATACCAGTGAGTATTAGGCGATACCCTCCAACCACTCCTGTTTTTACCGCAAGTAAGTAAACGATAACAGCCGTGATTACTCCGCCGACTATCGCCGCGATTGCCACTTCGATAGCCCCTTGCTCAAACAAAACTATTTGAGCAATTGCACCGGTCGCAGCCCCCGTAGTGAAGCCAATGACATCTGGAGAACCAAGAGCATTTCTTGATACCGATTGAAATACCGCACCAGAAATGCCTAACGCAGCCCCAACAAAGACCGCAGTAAGAACCTTCGGTAGTCTTATGTTAAGAATTATTCGCTCTTTTACGCCCCCCTCTCCAACCCCAAGAATGATATCGGCCACTTGAGGCAACGAGATATTAAACTTACCCAATGTCATGGAATAAGTTGCAATAGCGCAAACTGATATCAACAAAATCAAAGCGACAAGTATATGAGACGGTTGATAACAGAAAGAAAACTGACCGAAGCGTACAACACTTCCCGAGCCAGAATGTTGAAGAGTGTAAGGCTCAATCATCATAGGAGAGATATCTTCCAACGTTTCACTAAGAATACAAAGAATGGCCCGCCGATTAGAGCAATCATAATGCCTACACTGATCTCATTGGGATACCCGACGATCCGGCCTAGTACATCGGCGACAACTGCCAGAATGGATGCAATCAGTAAAGAGAAAGGCATCAACCATTTATGATCAGGCCCCGCCGCCATCCTTGCAATATGAGGGGCAGTAAGACCAACAAAGCTGATAGGACCAGCCGCCGCAGTAGAGGTCCCCGCTAAAACCACAATAGCAATAGAAGCAAAACACCATATTTTGATCGGGTTAACACCTAAGGCGTGACCAATATCGTCCCCTAACGAGACAGTATCTAAGGCTTTACTTAATGAAAACGCGATTGCTAATCCAATGGCTATTAACATGGCAGCCGGGATCAAGACATCGTAACCTCGCCCTTGAAATGACCCCACAGCCCAATGTCTATATTGTTCAAACACCATTTCATTGCTGTTTATTGTGATCATATGAGTCAGCGCAAGCAACACAACCGACAAAGCAGTTCCCGCCAATACAACTCTTACAGGGTTAACCCCTTTATTTACCCCAGCAAGGGCAAAAACACCCGCTCCGGAAACAGCCGCCCCAAGTAAACCAAACCACATCACATAGGCCATATCATGGATGCCCAGAAAGGCTATCGCTGATACTATGGCAACTGTCGCCCCCGCATTGACACCGAGTATCCCAGGATCTGCTAATGGGTTACGAGTTAAGCTTTGCATGATAACGCCAGCAACACCAAGCGCACCGCCAACAACTAAAGCTAACAAGGTGCGTGGAATTCGAAGGTGGACAACCAATAGATGATCACTGTTGGTTGGATCAAAAGAAAAAATCGCATCCAAAGTCACTACCGGCGATATGTAATGCGTGCCGATAAAAAGGCTAAAACACGAGGCAAAAAATAACAACACGACTCCCGCTATCAGCCATCGTCGTCGTTGTCCATTTCTTATCTGTTCAAATGCTTCTGCAGGACTAGCAATACTTGTCATCACGGACATCCTTTACCCATTTCCCATCGGCATTAGCCATTAACCTGCATTTGTATCTCGTTCAAAAAGCTGAACAATGTCGTTAACGATTTCGGTAGCACTATACATATCGATACGAAATGAATTTTCACCTAAACCAAAGACTTGTTTATTCCGGACGGACGGAAGGTTGATCAGGATTGGGTCGTGCATAAATCGATTAGCGCTATCCTCACTCGCTTCTAGCAAAAATGTCGTATCAGCTTTAAGTTGAGTCAGCAGTTCAAAGTGGACGCGCATAAAATCTGATAAAGGCACGGTGTTGTCATGCCATTGACGATTTTGCACTTCCATTTTGAAACCGAGGTCAATGAGCAAGTCGGCATGAACGCCGTCCTCTAATGCGATAGCATTGGTTGCTCCAGGTCCAAAATACGCCACAATATTGGTTTCGCCTTCTGGTATCTGTAGCTTGTTTTTACTCTGGTTAACGAACAACTCAAACTGGCTAATTTTTTGTTGGGCTTGTTCTTCTAACCCTGTCGCCTGTCCAAGCCTCAAAGCCAAGTCTTGCCATGATTGTGCGGTGTAATCCAAAATAATGGTTGGTGCTATTTGCTTAAATTCAGCTATTTGATCTCTCGCCGAATCACCACCGCGCCATGCTACAACAATCAAATCAGGTTCATAGATATAGGCAGACTCTAAATCAACGCTGCCGGCAGGCCATGCCTTTTCCACGCTTCTCTGTTCAGCAATATCTGCCCATTGACTAAAAAACTTTCCTTCATAAGTGAGTGCTGTTGCGGCTAAAGGAGCATCAATAGCCAGTAGCGTCCCGCTAATCGTCACCGAGGTAGAAAGGATTCGAGTCGGTTTAGATGGGAGCACTGTCTGTGAGCCATCCGCATTGACGAAAGTCTTGGGATAAGTATTTTGATATGTCATTTCGGTTTCTGCGAAAACAGAAGCCGAAGCTGAAATCAAAAAAACAACAACGAACTTAAACATAATATTGATTTTAAAAATTACATTGATTCTCATTTACCACTTGCACTTCATTTAGTCTAAGTTTAATTATTAAGATGGACTTGCTGTGGTGATTACTAAATCAGAAAAATCATGGCTGAAACATCTATCGAATAACTTCAATAAAGCTGATTAGTACTCTTCATCCATAACTTCATGACGTTCATCATGGTACGCTTCTTCATCCTTACCTCGTTTCCAGTAAGGAATCGCATACATATCTTTTTTAGACAGCTTGTACTCTTGTTTAAGCGCTTTACGACACGCAATCACGCTTTCATTTTCACCCGCAATGAAAGCCGAAAGCGAGTGAGATCCATTCGGTGCAATTAAGCCGGAAATAGCTTCGCTCAATAGAGATTGATCGCTATTTTCGTCTCTAATTAGCCACTTCAGAACCAGACCTTGCGGATGCTGAATATCATGCTTATCTGCGGCATCCTCTATCTCGATAAATACATAGCCTTGAATGTCAGAGGGAAGGCTCTCCAAAATCGCACTAATGGCTGGTACTGCTGTTAAGTCTCCCGCAATAATATGCCAATCTGCGGGTTCAAGTAATGGGTCAGGCCCAGCAGGACCTACAAGGCCAATTTGGAAACCTTGTTCTGCTTTAATTGCCCACCCGCCGCCGAGAGAATCGGTTCCGTGGTTCACGAAATCGATATCAAGCTCATTCACATCAGCTCGATACTTTCTTACGGTATAGGCTCGGGGCACGGGTTTATGCTCAGGCCAAATCACAGTTTCACCTTCTCGGTAAGGTAACTGCAATATCCCACTAGCTCTATTGGGGAAAAACACTTTTATGTGTGTACCATTTTGATCTTCAGGGAACCCTTTTAAAGAGTCGCCCGTAACAGTTACTCGCAGTAGATGCTTTGAGATCTTCTCCTTACGAACAAAGTCCAACAACATCGGATGTAAACGCACTGGTTGATCGCTCATCAATTTTCCTCTTAAAGAGATCTACAGTATTGAGGGGAAAGCATGACTTTGGTGGGAGCCTCTCCTAATGTTCAGAGTTTTACTCATAGGGTCTTCGCCACTTTCCATGCTAATGATTTCAAAATAAACGCCTTGTTTTGAGCAAGGCGTTTTCTTATATCTAACCGATTAGAAGTACAATTCTACTGAACCACCAATTTGGCGAGGTGCTTGCTTCGTAATATCGTCTCCACCAAAGTTGAATGTTTCTTTTTCAGAATCAAACAAGTTTGTAGCGAATAAAGACATACGTCCGTTAGTAAACACATAGGCAACTTGTGCATTTGCAACCCAGTAAGCATCAATACTCTGGTTAGCTGAGTTTTCAACGTCACTGAAGTAATCTCCAGTGTAATTCGCATTACCACTCAATTCGAAATTCTCAGCAAACATGTATAAAGCACCGAAGCTTGCCGTCAAAGAAGGGGCTCGAGCGAGTTCTTTTGAGCTATTAGCATGATCTTTGTAACTTGTTTTCAACAAACCAAGTGAAGCCAATAGTTCTAGGTTTGATGTCGTTAACCAACGGCTTCCTAGTTCTGCACCGTAGGTATATGCTTCATCAACATTATCAACTTTCACATCACCTTTTGATGAAGTCTCCAGAACTTGGAAATTATCGTAGTCGTTGTAGAAGACGTTAGTTGTTAACTCAAGTTCATTATCTAGCAGACTATGGCGAGTGAAGAATTCATAGTTCCAAACGTATTCGTCTTCGTACGTATATGAAGAAAATGCCCACGTTTTGTTATTGAAGCCAACGCCGCCACCTCCAGAGTTAAAGCCCTTAGCTGCTCGGATACCCACGGTTTGGTCTGATTCAGGCTTATAGGCAACTTCAAGCTTGGGAAGGAATACATTTGATGTTTCATCATAATCTAAGCCAAAACGACCCGGGGCAACATAGCGTTTTTTGCTTTCGCGTTCGAATCGCCCTGCCGCTACAACTTCGATGCTCGGCATCACCAAGTACGTCACTTCAGCGAATGCCGACATAGCACGGTTTTTGCCTTCCATTGGTATAGATGACCCAGTCTGTTCAAATACATCGTCATCTTCAGATTTGAAGTAGCGTAAACCAAACAAACCAGAGAGATCTTCGCTAAGGGAATCAAATCGAACCAAAGGCTCTATTTGGAACTCATTACCTTTGGATTTGAAATCCTGCTTTCTGCCTGCAGGGTCAGTGATTCGGTTGTAAGTGCGATCGGTGTAGATCAAATTATTTTCAAACACTAACGTATCTGAGATGTCATAAGATACATCCCAAATGCCGCTTGTTGACTGAGTTTCGTAAACAGCTCTATTGATCTTTGTTTGTTGAGATTCAGATTGAGGTCCCACAGTATCCATATGGGCAATCGTTAACGTGGTTTTGAACCCAGGAAGGCCTGCTGGCTCTAGCAAAAATTTACCACGAGCTGTCGTCATTTCAATGCGATTAGGGTCACCGACTGGTTCATAAGCAGTAAGGTCTGCGTAACTACTGCGTTTTTGTTGATCAACACTCAATCTGAAGGCCAGTTGATCTTCTAGTATTGGCGCCGAGATAACCGCTGCGGTTTGAGAATAGTCTTGCTGACCAATAGCAGCCTTTACTTTGCTCTCAAAATCGTAAGTCGGATCATTAGATTTTAAAACGATAGCACCCGCAGATGCATTTCGGCCTTGAACGTAGCTTTGCGGTCCAAGATAAATTTCCGCTTGCTGCATATCCCATAAAGAACGAGGGCCAAACGCAACTTCAGAATAGCTGAGTGAACGTCCATCAATTGAAAGGTTCAACCTTGGCACGGAGCCACCAAAAGCAGCCAACCCGCCAATAGAAGGTCCAGAACCATCAACACCACGAATCGATGGTAGGTTATTACCCTGCCCTGAATCCACAATGTTTGGTGTTAACTGCAGCAGATCGTCGACCTCAGATGCGCCTGGAGTACTCGCGATACGATCTTCATCATACACATGCACGCTTGAGCCTGTATCATAAATCGAACGTTCTATTTTTTCGCCATACACGGTAACTTCAAAAGTAGTTTTGTCTTCGTTAGTGGTAGTTTCATTATTATTGTTTGTCGCTGCAAAAGCTTGACCACTTACACTAAGTCCCATGATGATTGCAGATAAGGTGCGAAGTTTGAATCTGCTATTTCCTAGCTCATTCACTGTCGCGGGGCGTAATGCTGTCATTTAAAATTCTCCTTGATTAAGCATTAACTTTAGGTGGGCTCATGTAACGGCATTTATAATGAAAACTAGGGAAGACATTCAAAAGGTGTTGAAAACGCAACAACTCAAAATGAGTATAAGCTGTACTTCCTTAGCTCCTTATTGACCACTGCTTTAATACATGAGCCAAAATTCCGACTGAAAACCGTCACATTGAACAAGCCCTAAGTCACTCAACGAATAAATTGAAAAATGATTTCCCTTTCAATGACCTGACGAATTTTCAACCGTACCTTATCGGTTGCATATTTAAATGTAAAGCATTCTCATTTAATATTGATAATAATTATCACTGGCATTAATTAACTTGAATTGAGAATTCTGATTTTTGATGGTTCGAGCACCTAACGAGACGCCCTATTCATGAAGAAGGGAAGAAAAATTAAAAATAAGACAGTATTAAGCTTATGTAGAGTTAATCTGAGACAGAGTTAAGAGCTTTAGAGAGGTACTTGAGCAAATGATTAGCAGGCTGAGTACGTAATCCTACTCATCTCTTGAATAGTTAAGCGGTAGCCTGCAATTCCGCTATCACTGACACCAATAATCGAATATTGCTCTCCTGCTAAAGCGCTCGTGCGGACTGACCATCTCGCTGATACTGGCTCGTGAACACTCTGTCTCAGACTTACCATGTCCATAAAAATCAGGACTTATTAACTGATAGCTATTACTAATAGTGGTATTTGCTACGATTGGTACATATCTAATGCAAACAGCAGCTACTAGTCAGACTAGATAGAGGCTAATATTCAGATACAAAAAAACCAGCACTGCGGCTGGTTTTTTAATGATGACAAATGCACCACATTATAAAGACTGCATAGTTATAAATATTGGATTATTTATAACCTCACGTCATTAGATTAAGCGTTGCCTTTCACTTGCACGTTAAGCTGCTCAGCAAAATCTAGCATGCGGTTCAATGGGATAAGGGACTTCACGCGCAGTTCGTCAGAAACGAAGATCTCGTGTTGCTCGCCACCATTCTCAAGCGCATTTTCAATCGCTTCAAGGCCGTTCATTGCCATCCAAGGGCAATGCGCGCAGCTTCGACAAGTTGCACCGGCACCTGCTGTCGGCGCTTCAATCAGCTCTTTTTCAGGAACCAGTTGCTGCATTTTGAAGAAGATACCTTTGTCTGTCGCGACAATCATCTGTGGATGAGGCAGCTCTTTTGCTTTCTTGATCAGTTGACTTGTTGAACCAACAGCGTCAGCCAGTTCAACCACGCTTGCTGGTGATTCTGGGTGAACCAAAATAGCCGCTTCTGGGTATACTGATTTCATTTTCTTCAAAGCATCAGCTGAGAACTCGTCATGAACAATACACTCACCTTGCCAAAGCAACATGTCAGCGCCAGTTTGATTTACGATGTAAGAACCTAGGTGACGATCTGGGCCCCAAATAATGGGTTTGCCTTCAGCGTCTAGGCTTTCAACGATTTCTAAAGCGATGCTCGACGTAACTACCCAGTCTGCACGAGCCTTAACAGCCGCAGAGGTATTCGCGTATACAACCACTGTATGGTCAGGGTGAGCATCACAAAATTCTGTAAATTTGTCTGCAGGACAGCCAAGATCAAGAGAACATTCAGCTTCTAGTGTTGGCATTAGAATGCATTTTTCAGGTGTAAGAATCTTTGCTGACTCCCCCATAAAACGAACGCCAGCGATGATCAAAGTGCTTGCAGAATGGCGGTTACCAAACTTAGCCATTTCTAATGAATCGCCAACAAAACCACCAGTTGCTTCAGCCAGGGCCTGAATTTCAGGATCTGTGTAGTAGTGTGCAATTAGAACTGCATCTTTTTCTTGAAGTAGTGTTTTGATGTTTGCGATGTGGGCCTGCTTCTGAGCGTCGCTCAGTGGAACTGGCTTAGGCGGAAACGGGTAAACTGTATCGATTTTATCTAGTATATGACTCATTGCTCTTGCTCTACGCAACTTCTTCCGAGAATTAGAGTATTCTACACAGGACAGCGATTGGGATCAAAAAGGATTGGTTTCAAGCGATGACTAACTAATGCTTAAAACGCATAAACAAAGCGATGCGTTGGCATTACAAAGAAGAGAAGTAGACACAAAACGAAAGTGATCAGATATAAAAAAGAGGTACCTGAGCACCCCTATTTTGTTTACAAGTGGGTTTTAGCCACTTTAGCCGAAGCACTGTTTGGATACTCGGTTACAACTTGCTGGTAATATTTCTTAGCTTGCGTCGCGTTGTTGTTACGCGTAGCTATGTCACCAAGCTTAACCAGAGCATCAGAGCGCTTGTTGGAGTCTTTGTATGACACAACAGCGGCAAAGCTCTTCACAGCTTCCTTATCTTGCTTTTTAGCGAAATAAAGCTGACCTAACCAATAATGGGTGTTAGGCGTGAAGGTCGAGTCTGGGAAGTCTTTTTGAAACTTTTGGAATGCTGCAATCGCACCCGTGTAGTCTCGTTGCTTTAGAATCATATCTACAGCATTTTGATAAGCGGTTTGCTCATCAACATCAGTACTGAACGTACCAGAAGCATCCTTAGAGCCTTCGCTCGCTGCTACTGCTACCGTTGCTGTTCCTGCTGCTTTCACCTCGCCTCTCACACGATCCAGTTCAATGAACAATTCACGTTGGCGCTCGAGCATTTGTTTCATATCGTAGCTGTTTCGCTCCAACTCACCACGAAGTTCACTGATCTCCAGTGACATATTGTCGATTTGCTGCTGCATTTGAAGCTGAACGAGATTACGATTTTGAAGCAAGCGCTCTAAACGCTCAATATCTGATTCGTTAGATGCTGATCGAGAGGAAGATGATGAATTTGTTGCGGTGCTATTGAGATCGGATACTGGAGCTGGTGCAGCGAACGTAGTGTTCGCTGCACTTGCCAGTAACGAAAGCAAAATGACTCGCTTTGTGTTACTGAACATGAGGCAATTCCTCAATTATATAGCCTACTGAAATTAGTAAACTAGTACTGCACGACGGTTTTTAGCGTACACGTCTTCAGATTGACCTAGAAGAAGTGGCTTCTCTTCACCGTAGCTTACGATAGAGATTTGGTCTGCTTGAACACCTAGAGCTTGTAGGTATTTCGCTACAGCTTGTGCACGACGCTCACCAAGTGCGATGTTGTACTCAGGAGTACCGCGCTCATCAGCATGACCTTCAACAGTAACGTTCATATCAACGTTCTTAACTAGGTATGCTGCGTGAGCTGCAAGCATTTCTTCGTAGTCGCCAGCGATAGTAGAGTTATCGAATGCGAAGTAGATTGTTTGAGTTTCGCGTAGCGCTTGCTCTTTAAGCTCTTGCTCAGACAGTTGACCGTTAGCGTCAATTGGCGTTACAACAGTTGTATCTACGTTGCCTTCTGAACCTGAAGTTGTTTGGTTGCTTTCTGTGCCAGATGTTGCAGAAGTTGCTTCATCAGTTGAGCTACATGCCGTTACTGCCATCACTGGTAGTGCAATCATCAAGCCTTTAAGAACTTTGTTAAGTTGCATCTTTTTTTCCTTACGTTATCAAACTTAGTTTCTACAGCGACTAAGTGCTATAGATAGTTAAATGCCACAATAGTTAACACTATCAATAGCTAAAAGAATGTATCAAATCAACTAGAGAAACGGTGACCACGAAGGCGCTCTTACGCGTCCGTTCGTTGCCGGTAATCTAGCCTTAAAACGACCGTCGATAGAAACCATCGATAGTACGTTTGTTTTATTGTAAATAGAGCTATAGATAACCATACCTCCATTCGGTGCAATACTTGGAGATTCATCTAACAATGTTTTTGTTAGCACCTGAACCGCACCGGTTTCCAAATCTTGTTTAGCCAAGTTAAAACCCGAATTGCTACGATTAACCATAATCAGGAATCGTCCGTCAGGGGTGATCTGGCCACCTAAGTTTTGGCTACCTTGCCAAGTAATACGAGATGTCGAATTATTTGACAAATTTACATTATAAATCTGTGGTTTACCACCACGATCAGATGTGAAAATTAGAGACTTGCCATCTGGGTGCCAGAATGGTTCAGTATTGTTAGAACGACCGCGGGTAATTTGAGTCAGCTTACGGCTAGCAAGGTCGAGTGTGTACACCTGAAGACTGCCTGTTTTCGACAATACCAACGCCAATGTTTTACCATCTGGCGAGAATCTTGGCGCACCATTATGACGAGGGTATGACGTCACTTTCTCGCGCTCACCCGTGTAAATATTCATTATGAATATTTCAGCTTGGCCATTTTGGAAACTCACATACGCAAGCTTCTTACCGTCTGGCGACCATGCTGGTGACATAAGAGGTTGCTTAGAACGAAGCACCAAACGCTCGTTAAAGCCGTCGTAGTCAGCAACACGAAGCTGGTACGGGTATTTGTCTTTGTCGTTCACAACTACGTAAGAAATACGCGTTAGAAACGCCCCTTTCTCACCCGTTAGCTCTTCATACACTAAATCAGAGATTCGGTGTGCGTACTCTCTCAAGCGTTTACCAGGCACTGTCGCTTTCTTGTTGAACAGCACATGATCTTTAGAAAGTACTAATTGGCCTTCATCGCTTAGTGCACGGCTTTGCCCTTTAGTCAGTTGACCACGAACAATGTCGATCAGTTGGTAGTTCACCACATACTGCCCTTCGGCATTTTTAGTGATGCTACCTGTTAGCAGTGAATCAACACCTAGGTTAGTCCAAGCATCAAAATTCACCTCGGTTTCGCTGTAAGGCGTTTGAGGCATTTTACTTGTCGCAACTGGGCTAAATTTACCACTGCGTTGCAAGTCAGAAGCGATAACTGCTGACACATCGTGCGGCAATGGTCCTGCGCCTTCCCAACGGAAAGGAACAATAGCGATAGGTCGTGCAGAGTTAATACCATCTGTAATAACCAGCTCCAGTGCCGCATGGGCAAACTGGCTGCTTGTAGCTATTAAGAAAACAAAACTCAGTAATAGTTTCTTTAACACAAGTTCGTCCTTTTACTCTGGTGATACAGTTAAGTTAATGTCTTTCAGTGATTTTATAATGTCTGGGTCCTTAGGTAACGGGTAAGATTGCACTTGTGCTACCGCACGCTTCGTTGCCGCACATAAGCGACTGTCACCATCTAAGATACTCAATCTACCTAATATCGCATTAGATCCCGTTGGAATAAGCTTTAGGTTCACTCGACATGAACGACCTCTGTAGCTGTCTTCTAACAACAAGTTTTGTTGAATGAGTTGGGTATAGATAGCACCATAATGCTGCGCTTCATCACTAATAAATTGTTGTCTAGCTGAAGAGTTTTGAGTCGCTTCAGTTTCAAGCCCAGCAAAAATATCATTCAATGCCGCTTCTTTCTCTTTCGCTATACGTTGTTTCTCAGCACGCTCAGCGGCTTCTTTTTCTTTACGGGCTTTTTCAGCGGCCTCTTTCGCGGCTTTTTCTTTCGCCACGCGTTCTTGTTCAGCTTTAGCAATGGCCGCTTCTTTTGCCTTGCGTTCTTTCTCTGCTTTCACAACCGCGGCTTCTTTCAACTTACGATCAGCTTCTGCTTTAGCGGCTTTCTTTTTCTCTTGTTTTAAGCGAGCCTCTTCAACTTTACGTTGCTTTTCATTTTCAACTCGACGCTTTTCCGCGTCGCGAGCCGCTTTGGCTTCTTTAGCTTGCTTTTCTTTCAGCTTTCGAATGTTCTCTTCTTCAGCTTTACGATTTTTTTCAAGTCGTTCGCTTTCACGTCTTAGTTTATCTAAACGCTCTTGCTCTTTTTTGCTCGCCGCTTCTCTTTGTTGGCGAATCTGTTGAGCTTGTTGGCGAACCAACTGAGGATCAATCACCACGGCTTGAACCATCTGCCCAGTAGGCTTTGGTTCCGACATCGTGAAATCCGCCCCCCAAATAAGCGCAACGAATAAGATGACGTGCAGCCCAAGAGAGATAAGAAGCGGTGATCTAAAATTATTGGATTTCTTATTATTCGCTTTCATGAATGCTACGGAGCTATTCCCTTATATCCGTTAATAGGCCAACCTTTGGCACACCTGCACGGCTTAATTCATCAAGTAATAAAACCACTTCAGCGTAAGGCGTTGCGGCATCACCACCAACAGCCACTGGAGAGTTTGGCTTAAGAGACAGCTCAGCTTTCACTCGGACGATAATGTCTTCCATCGATAAACCACGCTGTACTTCTTCGTTGTTCACACTCAAACCAAGCTCACCGTCTTTGTTCACTTCAACGATAATAAAGCTCGCATTGTCGTCACCCAATAGATCTTGTGCAGACTGAGCCGTTGAAGCCTTAGGCAATTCAACATCTACGCCTTGAGTAACGAATGGCGAAGTCACCATAAAAATGATCAGCAAAACAAGCATAACGTCGATGTAAGGTACAACGTTAATCTCTGCTGTCATTTTGCGTTTTTTAGGTTGGTATCCGGCCATCTATTATTCCCTGCCAGCCATCGCTTGACGGTGAAGAATACTGTGAAACTCTTCAGAGAAAGTCGCGTAGTTGTGCTCTAGCTTGCCTACTCGGCTGCTGAAGCGGTTGTACGCCATTACTGCTGGAATCGCAGCGAATAGACCCATTGCTGTCGCGATCAGTGCTTCTGCAATACCAGGAGCAACCATTGCTAATGTCGCTTGCTTCACTTCACCTAATGCGATGAATGAGTGCATGATGCCCCAAACCGTACCAAATAGGCCGATGTATGGGCTGATAGAACCGACAGTCGCCAAAAAAGGTAAGTTAGTTTCCAGTTCATCAACTTCGCGGGCAACCGCAACACGCATTGCACGACCAGTGCCTTCCATTATGAAGTCTGGAGACGCTGCATTTGATTTTCGAAGGCGAGCAAACTCTGTGAAGCCGGCGTAGAAAATCTCTTCAGTACCAGAGAGTTCGTCTTTGCGCTTATTACTCTCCTGATACAATTTAGCGAGATCAACACCAGACCAGAACTTATCTTCAAACACGTCAGTTTGTTTAGTAGCTTGAGATAATACTTTGCTTCGTTTGATGATCATCGCCCAAGAAACAACAGACATGCCCATGAGAATTAGCATGACCATCTTAACTAGTAAGCTAGCTTCTAAAATTAGGCCTAAGATTGAGATTTCAGCAGTCACTATTCGTTAGCTCCGTGAGAATAAATGTTGGCATTGCTTTGGGTTTCATTTTTTGATTGTCGATACATGCTACCTTAACCATTGCTTTACACAATGCTTTGCCATCAGGATTTACGATCTCTTGACAGAAGACTAAGGTAGCTCGCTTCAACTCGTAAATATTTGTAATGACTTGTAAAGAATCATCAAGGCGCGCACCTTGAATAAAATCGATGTCCATATGTCGGACTACAAAACCGATATTTTGTTCTAACAAGACTTGCTGAGAGACGCCAATTGAGCGCAACATCTCAGTTCGAGCGCGTTCGAAAAACTTAAGATAGTTTGAATGGTATACAACACCACCTGCATCGGTGTCTTCGCAATACACTGTCACTGGCCACGTAAATGGCTTAGATAATCCCTGCAATTTGATACCACAATTCAAAACGATAAAGATCTCACTATAACCTAACTCCTTATCATTAATAGTATATCGCTGTGAATTTTTTGATTTAAGAGACGAAAAAAAAGGCCATCTGTATAAGATGACCTCTTTTTGGCTAAAAACCCAACAAGTATAAAGGTTCACGTCGTTATGAACCTAAATCCTTTGCCTTTTATAAAAGGCGCAGCACCGTTAGGTAGAGCAAAATTGTGAGTGAAACGTATGGGCTGAACAGTACCTGCCACATCCAAGCTCTCGGCTTAAATCCGATACCGTAAACCATGCTTGAACATGCAGCCCAAATGAACATTGGCCCGATGATCGCGTTAAAGCCACCGATGCTTGTCGCATACGCTTCAGGTTCCCACATCACTAAACCTACATGCATGAAACCCAATACTAGAGATAAAGCTCTTAACAGAGTCTTATCCATTGGTTGATGCAGTTTAGCGATTTGCTCTGCGAGATTACTCACTATCTTTATCCATCATTTCTGAATGCTCTAACCATAGAGCATTGATGATGCCGAATGCACATGCTAGAAGTACACCCAAAATCCATGCGAAATACCACATAAAATTTCTCCTAAGTTATTTAACTTCTAGCTTAGTAAGCTGAAACGTCGTTATCTTCGATGTGTTTCTTATCTAGACGACCGAACATTTTGTAGTATGTCCACGTTGTGTAGCCAAGAATCACAGGAACCATTACCGCCGCAACTCCAGTCATAAGACCAAGCGTTAGCTCACTTGCTGTTGAATCCCACATAGTCAAGCTATGGTTAGGGTTCCAGCTTGATGGCATTACGAATGGGAACATTGCAAAACCAGCCGTTAGAATAACACCAGCGTTAGATAGACTTGAGAACAAGAATGCGAAACCACCACGCTCAAAGCGAGATGCAATCACAGCAAGCAGTGGCATTACTACACCAAGAATCGGCGCAGCCCACATTGCTGGATACGTTTCGAAGTTTGTCATCCAAGCACCAACTTGAGGTGATACTTCTTTATTTAGTGGGTTTGAATCAGCAAACGTGTCTATCGTGCTTGTAATTACATAGCCTTCGATAGATTGAACCCAGAAACCACCGATAACGAACAGAGCAATAGCAATTAGGCCAGTGATCTGAGCAACGTTACGTGCGCGGCTGTGCAGTTCTTCTGTTGTCTTCATTTGAAGCCATGTTGCACCTTGCATCACGAACAACATCAGAGCCAACACGCCACATAGCAATGCAAACGGGTTTAGCAGAGCGAAGAACGTACCATGGTACTTAGACATCATCAGGTAGTTCAGCTCGAATGGAACACCTTGTAGTAAATTACCAAATGCTACACCGAAGATGATTGGCGGAACTGTGCCACTAAAGCAAAGTGCGTAGTCCCATGCCTTACGCCATTTTGGCTCTTCAATCTTTGAGCGGTAATCAAGCGCAAGTGGACGTAGCCAAAGTGCTGCTAGCGTCACGTACATTGCGAAGTAGAAACCAGAAAACGACGTTGCGTAAACCAATGGCCATGCAGCGAACAATGCACCACCAGCCGTAATTAGCCATACTTGGTTGCCATCCCAGTGAGGGGCAATAGTATTCAGCATAATACGACGTTCAGTGTCGCTCTTACCGATAACCGGTGAAAGAGCAGCAACACCCATGTCAAAGCCGTCAGTTACGGCGAAACCAACCAGTAGAACACCGATCAATACCCACCAAATAAGTCGTAAGCTTTCGTAATCAAACATAATATTCCCTCACTTATACTTCGACTGAACGGCTAACTTTGTCTTCAACAGAGTTATCGTTTTGTTCAAAGTGGTAACGGCCTGTCTTTAAGCTACTTGGACCTTTACGTGCGAATTTCAGCATTAGGTAAACTTCAGCAATCAAGAACACTGTGTACAGTGCAAGAATTGCAAATAGAGAAGTCCAAAGCTGTTCAATAGTCAGTGCTGATGCAGCAACGTTAACCGGCAGGATTTCACCAACCGCCCATGGTTGACGACCAAATTCAGCAACAAACCAACCTGCTTCAATCGCAATCCAAGGTAGTGGGATTGAGAATAGCGCCGCTTTAAGTACCCATGGTTTCTGTTCGATCTTCTGACGACACGTTTGAACAAACGCCGCACCGAATACAAACAGCATGATGAAGCCACAAGCAACCATCAGACGGAACGACCAGAATAGAGGCCAAACTGTTGGGATAGAATCATCCGCAGCCATTTGGATTTGGTCTTCTGTTGCATCAACAACATCGTCTGTGTAGCGCTTAAGAAGCAGACCGTAACCTAGGTCACCTTTTACTTCGTCAAATGCCGCTTTGTTCTCTTCTGAACGGTCACCACCACGTAGCTTTTCAAGCAACTCATACGCATACATACCGGTACGAATACGATCAACGTGATCGTCGCGCAAGTCACGTAGTCCTGTTACTTCTGTATCAAAAGAACGTGTTGCAATAATACCCATAACGTAAGGGATCTTAATTGCGTAGTCTGTGTGCATGGTTTCTTGGTTTGGAACACCAAATACAGTGAACGCGGCCGGTGCTTCTTCAGTGTGCCATTCAGCTTCAATAGCTGCTAGCTTCACTTTTTGAACTTCACCAAGCTCGTAACCAGATTCATCACCTAGCACGATTACTGACAAGATTGCCGCCATACCGAAAGATGCTGCAATCGCAAAAGAGCGACGAGCAAAGGCAAGGTCACGACCTTTAAGAATGTAGTATGAGCTGATACCAAGGATGAACATTGCACCCGTTGTGTAACCAGACGCTACTGTGTGTACGAATTTAACCTGCGCTACTGGGTTTAGGACAACTTCAGCGAAGCTCACCATTTCCATACGCATGGTTTCAAAGTTAAATTCCGCACCCACTGGGTTTTGCATCCAGCCGTTCGCTACCAAAATCCAAAGCGCAGAGAAGTTAGAACCAAGAGCTACTAACCACGTTACCGCTAAGTGCTGACGCTTCGACAATCTGTCCCAACCGAAGAAGAAAAGACCAACAAAAGTAGACTCTAGGAAGAATGCAACAAGCGCTTCGATAGCCAGCGGAGCACCAAAGATGTCGCCAACATAGTGAGAATAGTAAGACCAGTTAGTACCGAACTGGAACTCCATGGTTAAGCCTGTCGCTACACCAAGAGCAAAGTTAATACCAAACAATTTACCCCAGAACTTAGTCATGTCCTTGTAAATTTGCTTGCCAGTCATTACATAAACTGACTCCATAATGGCAAGTAGAAATGCCATACCTAAAGTCAGTGGAACAAATAGGAAGTGATACATCGCTGTAAATGCAAATTGCAATCGCGACAGATCAACAACATCAATCATGGTAACTCCTTTGTGTCGGCTGAATGACACTTGTGTGATTATTCACCGCAAAAATCCATGTTAAAACAATTTGTGTAATTGTTATTACAAATTGAAATTTGTAGCAAAAACGTACCGTTATAGTTAGATTATTGTTAAGCATGAGCTAATATAGCTGGCGCTAATATTACTGGTAAAATCAGTATGTTTCAAAAGGTTTATAGGAGAACCTTGCGTTGATTTGTATCAATTTTATTCGAGCAAATTAGAGTTATTTTTGTACAATCATGATTAAAATCACACCAATTTAGCCTCTGTTAATAACAGCGCATGATATCTGTGACAAAAGCTCAGCACCACTTCAACATACGAATTACAACTACCTATAAAGTATTAACAAAAAATATGACAACTTATTTCATTTTTTGCTAGCTAAATCAAACCTGCAATCAAAGTTTTCATTTTTGACAGAGGCTATTCAGCCTTTTTATCGAATCGCTCAAAGAGTTGTTATTCAATAAAAAGCAAAAAAATCCCAGCGCTTATGCAACTGGGATCTTTGAAAATGAATAATTTAACGATTAGACGGTTTATCTATTCCAAAGTGTAAATACGCTCTGTCGGTCGCGATTCGACCTCTTGGCGTTCTTTGTAAGTAACCTTGCTGAATCAAGTAAGGCTCCAACACATCTTCAATGGTGTCTCTCTCTTCACCAATCGCAGCTGCCATGTTGTCGATACCAACCGGACCACCACCAAACTTCTCCATGATCGCAAGCAGAAGCTTTCTGTCCATGTAGTCAAAGCCTTTGGCATCAACGTCCAACATATTGAGTGCCTTATCCGCTACGTCTGGGCAAATATGTCCGTCGCCTTTCACTTCCGCATAATCTCGTACACGGCGTAATAAGCGGTTCGCGATACGCGGTGTACCACGAGCACGACGAGCAATTTCTAATGCCCCATCCGACTCCAATGAAAGTCCAAGGCAATCTGCACTGCGCTGAACGATATTTTGAAGGTCTTCAACCTTGTAGTACTCAAGACGCTGAGTAATACCAAAACGGTCACGTAATGGCGATGTTAGTGAGCCAGCACGAGTGGTTGCGCCAATCAAAGTAAAAGGAGGAAGGTCAATCTTGATAGAGCGAGCCGCAGGGCCTTCACCAATCATGATATCTAATTGGTAATCTTCCATTGCTGGATACAGAACCTCTTCAACCACAGGGCTTAAGCGGTGGATCTCATCAATGAACAGCACATCATTTTCTTCAAGGTTAGTCAGTAGCGCCGCAAGGTCACCGGCTTTCTCAAGAACAGGGCCTGAAGTGGTACGGATGCTCACATCCATTTCATTGGCAACAATGTTTGCCAATGTGGTTTTACCTAAACCGGGAGGGCCAAAAATCAACAGATGATCCAGAGCTTCATTTCGCATTTGAGCGGCTTGAATGAAAATCTCCATCTGGTTACGAACGTGGTCCTGACCTTGATAGTCGGCAAGTGCTTTAGGGCGTATTGCGCGATCAATGACATCTTCATCTTTAAAGACCGGATTATCCGGTGCAATCAGGCGATCGGCTTCAATCATAAATTCTGTTATTCCTAACTCTGCTCTTCCTGACTCTGCGCTTCTTGACTCTGTGTAAAGGCAAAGTGAATGAGTCTATTTTGTAGAACAAGTATATGAGGTATTAAACCATCGACTTTAGTGCTTCGCGAATCAATTGTTCACTTGTCATGCCATCTTTAGCCACTTGAGAAACCACCTTAGAAGCTTGGGTCGGCTTGTAGCCTAATGCAAGTAGTGCACTTACCGCTTCTTCTTCCGCGTCGTGCACCGTTGGCATAGAGTCCATTGGCGCTGCATCTGTTGCAGGTGTAAACAGGTCACCTGCGCCCCACCCTTTCAGGCGGTCTTTCATTTCAACGACCAGACGTTCTGCGGTTTTCTTACCAACACCCGGCAGTTTAACCAGCGTTGAGATATCTTCTCGTTCAACACTTTGAACGAATTGGCTAGCGGTCATGCCTGAAAGAATCCCAAGACCAAGTTTAGGACCGACACCATTCGCTTTAATCACTTCACGGAACAAGGCGCGCTCTTTAACCGTGTTAAAACCATAAAGTAGCTGAGCATCTTCACGTACCACAAAATGAGTGTAGATAATTGCTTCTTCGCCTACGTTTGGTAACTCATAAAAACAGCTCATTGGCATTTGAACTTCATAACCAACACCACTGACTTCAATCAATAATTCTGGTGGCTGTTTTTCTATTAATGTACCGCGGAGACGTCCAATCACAATTCACTCTCTTGATGGAATTTAATTTGGAGGACAGAATATAAAAGAACTGGATACTTATCCAGTTCTTTGTGTTTTTTGAAGTGAATTATTTAGACTTGCTTGGCTTGCGAGACCACGCAGTTCAAGCTCGCGACCAGTTCTTTAACCGAAGTCACATGACCTGTTAGCTCAGAACCATAATTAGCGACTAAGCCTGACACCGATTTAGTTTCCGCCACACTTTGGGCAACTTCTGAACTGGCGAGATCGAGCTCTTTTAACGAATTCATCTGCATCGCCATAATATTGGTAAGCTGATTAACATCTGTTGATATGGTTTGCACCTCAGAGATAATACCGTTCATCTCGCTTGCCGTGGTTTCGATAATCGCTCTTCCGTGTTCAACTTCTTCTTTACTGCGGTCTAACAAAGTTCGAATCTCTATCGCGGAATGGCTGCTTTTCGCCGATAATTCTCGCACTTGATCAGCGACGACAGCAAAGCCTCGTCCCTCTTCACCTGCACGCGCAGCTTCGATTGCCGCGTTGAGTGCTAACAGGTTGGTTTGCTCAGCAACCGAAGTGATCAAATCAGCGACTTTCATGATTTCTTGATTACTTTGAATGATCTGGCTGATTGCACTGGTTGAGGCTTCTAGTGACTCTGAACTCTTTTGCGCTTTTGTGCCAACCGCTTCGCTACGCTCTTTCAGTTCACCTACAAATGAATTGGATTCTTCGATGCCTTGAGTCATTTGATGGAGTTGTTGGCTCATCTCTTCTGCAGCGCTCGCTTGAGATTCACAATTGACATTCAACACTTCGACTTGAGCATGCAAGTCTTGTGACTGCTGTCCTAAATGAACCGAAACACCTTGTAGACTCTCTGAATTCGAATTAGCTTGATCAAGCACCACCGAGAGTCGCCCTTCACTTTGAGTCGCTTGATTGGCAATCTGTTGGCTTTCTGAAATCGCATCCTCTGCCATTTCGATCGCCACCTCTTTCTGTTTCGCAGTAAATGCTTGGGCAATGCAGATCACCACCAACGGCATAATCACACCAGACCAAGTTTCTACCACTACCGCATCAGGAGTTAACTCAAGCTGGGGAAATGCAAATCCATTGAGATGTGCTGAGGTCATCACTAATGAAACACCGATAACCAGTCCACTCCACACCAAAGCCACAATTCGTGTTCCTGACAAGAAAAAAGCGACTACTAACAACGGCACCCAATAAGCTTGAGTGGAAGCCACAACCCCACCACTTTGATAAATGATGTTCAACGCGTGTACCGCCATGCCGACAAAACCAAAGTTAAGTGCAAAGCTCGGCTTACTCGTCACACGAAGTAGCAGTGCAGAGATCAGTTCGAATACGATAAGAAATACAGATGTGGCGATCAGAAGTTGCTCTTCGTGCTTAGTCCACTTGATTAAGCTATAGACACCCACGAAGAATGCGATAAAAGTGAAGAGTAATAAGATATCGGCTTGTCTGACTTCGTTGTTACTCCAGCCATTGCTTTTAGGTAGAAACAGCGCGCGCCACAGCTTGATTGGGTTCATCAGTGATCATCCTTGATTAACTTGTAAGACCTCTGACCAATGTTAATAACATGTTAAATGATACGCAATGTTATTATCTGGGTTCTGTTCGAAAGATCTCATTTCATCAAGGATTTAGGTGCGTATTGTTTTGATATGAGCCAAACGGGGGCGTAAGGCTCATCGAAAGAAAACTTCTAGAAAGCGATAGGGGGATTAACGGTAGCGTCCTTTTCTCGCACCTGTCGCTTTACCTGCCAGTGCAACCAAGGTTTTATTGGTGTTAGCGTGAGTGATCGCTACGCCGAGAGCATCGGCAGCATCAGCCTGTGGTTTGGCAGGTAGCTTGAGCATGCTCATCACCATGTTCTGAACCATAGACTTGTCAGCGCCACCATTACCTGTCACCGCTTGTTTGATCAAACGAGCCGCATATTCATGAACAGGTAAATCTGCATTCACCGCTGCCACAATCGCGCTACCTCGAGCTTGTCCAAGCTTAAGTGCAGAGTCAGCGTTCTTCGACATGAAAACCTGCTCGATCGCAAACACATCCGGTTGGAACTGAGTGATGATTTCGCTCACACCGGCATAAATCTGTTTTAGTCGACCCGGCAATTCTTTTTCGGAAGTACGAATACAACCACTACCTAAGTAATATAGATGGCGACCATTTTGACGAATCACGCCATAGCCGGTAATGCGAGAGCCAGGATCAATCCCTAAGATAATAGACATAACTTCAATACTGATTATTTATACATGCTTTTCAGCTTAGTATATCGAACGCAAAAAAAAATGCCCGTCAAATTAACGGGCATTTTCTAATTTACTCACAAATCTTGGCTAATTAATTAAGAGCTCTCTATCAACTAGGATCTCTTCATCAACAAGAAAGATAACAGGCTTACGCTTGCTCTTTCTTCTCTGCCAATTTAACAGCGATTGCTAGCTCTTCCAGTGATGCTGGGTTTGCTAGGCTTGGCGCATCTGTTAGCAGACATGCTGCAGCTGTTGTTTTCGGGAATGCGATAACATCACGGATGTTCTCTGTACCACAAAGAAGCATAGCTAGACGGTCAAGACCGAATGCTAGACCTGCGTGTGGTGGCGTACCGTACTTAAGAGCTTCAAGTAGGAAGCCGAACTTCTCTTGTTGCTCTTTAGCTTCAATACCTAAGATACCGAATACAGCCGTTTGCATTTCTGCGCTGTGAATACGTACCGAACCGCCGCCTACTTCGTAGCCGTTGATTACCATGTCGTATGCATCAGAGTTTGCTGCTGCTGGATTCGCTATTAGCTCTTCCGCGCTCACACCTAGTGGTGATGTGAATGGGTGGTGCATTGCGTGTAGGTTACCTTCGCCGTCTTCTTCGAACATTGGGAAATCAATAACCCACAGTGGAGCCCACGCTTTCTTGTCTGTTAGCTCTAAGTCATCACCTAGCTTGATACGAAGTGCGCCCATTGCTTCAGCAACGATGCCCGCTTTGTCTGCGCCAAACAGAATGATATCGCCAGATTCAGCTTGAGTGCGATCTAAAATACCGTTGATTACGTCTTCGCTTAGGAACTTAGCAACTGGAGATTGAATACCTTCCATGCCTGCAGCACGGTCGTTAACCTTCATCCAAGCTAGGCCTTTCGCGCCGTAGATGTTTACGTGTTCAGCGTAACCGTCAATTTGCTTACGAGTTAGCTTAGCACCACCTGGAACACGGATAACTGCTACGCGACCTTTTTCGTCGTTAGCTGGGCCAGAGAACACCTTGAATTCAACGTCTTTAACCAAGTCAGCAACGTCAACTAACTCTAGTGGGTTACGTAGATCTGGCTTATCAGAACCGAAACGACGAATCGCTTCAGAGAAAGGCATTACTGGGAATTGACCTAGTTCAACATCTAGAAGTTCTTTCCACATATCGTGAACAAGCTTCTCAGTTACGTTACGTACTTCTTGAGAAGTCATGAAAGATGTTTCGATATCGATTTGAGTAAATTCAGGCTGACGGTCAGCACGTAAATCTTCATCACGGAAACATTTAACGATTTGGTAGTAACGGTCAAAACCAGACATCATCAGCAGTTGCTTGAACAGCTGAGGAGATTGAGGAAGTGCGTAGAAGCTACCTTTGTGAACACGGCTTGGTACTAGGTAGTCACGAGCGCCTTCAGGTGTCGCTTTCGTTAGTACTGGCGTTTCGATGTCTAGGAATAGGTTCTCGTCTAGGAAACGACGAACGAAGCTAGAAGCACGCGCACGAAGCTTGATACGGTCGCTCATTTCTGGACGACGAAGATCGATGTAACGGTACTTAAGACGCTGCTCTTCAGAGTTCGTTTGGTTGAAGTCTAGTGGAAGCGCTTCTGAACGGTTGATGATCTCAAGGCCAGTTGCGTAAAGCTCAACTTCACCCGTCGCCATATCTTTATTTACTTGGCTGTCCGGACGAACGCGTACTTCACCAGTAAACTTGATACAGAATTCATTACGCAGTTGGTTAGCGATCGGGAAGATATCTTTCATATCTGGATCGACAACAACCTGAACGACGCCTTCACGATCTCGCATATCGATAAAGATAAGACCGCCTAAATCACGGCGACGGTTTACCCAGCCGCACAACTCTACAGTTTGTCCCGCCAGGGACTTGTTCAGGTTACCACAGTAATGGGTACGCATAATGAATTTCCCAATCTCTTAATTATTTACTAATTTCCAAGCTGTCAGTGGTCATTCCACACAACAGAGCAAAGGAACATTTATACGCGGAAACTCGCTTAAAATCGACCTTCCACATTCGAATTTATTGTGTTTTATCTGGCTTTGCTGATTTTTAGCCCATCAAGTGCGCAAAGATTCATCAAAACCGAAAAAATTGCGATAATTATATCTCGAAAGTACCTTGATCAGCAAAACTCTCGTACAGTAGATTTTCATTTCGATTAAAAGCAGTAATGTGATGACTAATGGTGCAAAAACGATGGACACTTTACCTCTAAGACTTGGGTTAACAATGTGGTCTCATTCCGAGTGGCAAAGTCAGTTCTATGGTAAAGGAACAAAAGCCGCTGAGCGCTTAGAAAAATACTCCCAAGTTTTTCATACCGTTGAAGGCAACACGACTTTCTATGCGACACCCAGTGTCTCAACGGTCAATAACTGGAAAGCCGCGAGTCACGATGATTTCAAGTTTACTTTTAAGCTGCCTAAGTTCATCACCCACCAGCAGCACTTAAAACATTGCCAAGCCGAACTCAAAGAATTTCTGCTCACCATGTCGCCCCTACATAGGCGCATTGGTCAGTGGACGATTCAATTGCCCCATAGCTTCGAACCTAGCATGCTTCCTGCCCTGCAAAAATTTTGTACCTTGTTTCCAAAAGACATGCAGCTCGGCGTTGAAGTTCGTCACCTTGGTTTCTTTGATAAAGGCGATGCCGAAAAACGTTTCAATCATTGGTTGATAGAAGAAGGGATCAATCGCATCATTATGGATAGCCGTCCTGTTTTCTCCGCACCACCAACCACAGAAGCGGTGATCGACGCGCATCAAAAGAAACCACGTGTTCCGGTTCATGCCATTGCGACGGCAAACAATCCGATGGTTCGCTTTATTGGTCATCCAGATCAGGAACCCAATCTGGCTTTCTTTAAACCTTGGTTCGCGAAATTACAGACTTGGTTAAACGAAGGAAAACAACCTTATTTAATGATCCACACCCCAGACAATAATCACGCCCCTGAGTTGGCGATTGCTATCTATAAGCAATTACAGACGCAAGTTGCTGAACACACAAAGATAACCTTGCCTAATTTGGCGGAGTTTCCTGCTCAAAAAGGCGACCATCAAATCTCGATGTTTTGATAGTAAACAACTACTAACAAGCGTTCACTTTCATCAATCTCAGTTTTCGTGACAGCCGCGCTTTTTTTACGTAAAATACGTCCCCTTTTATTTGGTATGAATTTTGTGCCAATTACGCTGACTGTCGAGAGAAAATGCCATGAGCAACACAGACAATATCTTTTCCGCTCCTATTGATAAAATTGGAGACTTCACCTTTGATGCAAGGGTTGCTGAAGTATTTCCGGATATGATTCAACGCTCGGTGCCTGGCTATAGCAATATCATCTCTGCAATCGGCATGCTGGCTGAACGCTTTGTAAAGCCACATTCAAATATTTACGACCTTGGCTGCTCGCTTGGTGCTGCGACACTTTCTATGCGTCGTCACATTCAGCAAGAAGGCTGCACGATTTTCGCTATCGATAATTCAGAAGCCATGGTTGAACGCTGTAAGCTGCATGTAAACGCCTACCGCAGTGACACACCGGTAGAAGTGATTGAAGCCGACATCCGTGAAGTGGAAATCAAAGACGCCTCTGTTGTGGTGCTTAACTTTACACTGCAATTTCTGTCTCCTGACGACCGATACTCTCTGCTTGAAAAAATTCATGCAGGCTTACGCCCGGGCGGAATCTTAATCCTTTCTGAAAAGTACGTATTCGAAGACGAAAGTTCAAATGAACTGCTTATCGACCTGCACCATGATTTCAAGCGTGCAAACGGATACAGCGAGCTTGAAGTCAGCCAGAAACGCAGCGCAATTGAAAACGTGATGCGTCCTGACTCGATTACAGTTCACAAGCAACGTTTTGAAAAGATTGGCTTCTCAAGTAGCGAAGTGTGGTTCCAATGCTTCAACTTCGGTTCAATGTTCGCGATTAAATAGCGCACATACCCAGTCAGCTCGTACTAAAACGTCATCCTCAAGAGCGAGGAACGAGCGAGTTGGGGATCTCTATCAAGTACGATCAACCGAGACTCCCTATCATGTTCGTCCCTCACTGTAGGGAATGACAAATTTAATTTCTATTTTAGGGTTTATTGACCCTATTAACTCAGTGAAAAACTATGTTTAATTTTGCCAATTTTTATCAACTCATTGCCCAAGACACTCGCCTTCAGCCGTGGCTTAATGTTCTTCCTCAACAGCTGACGGATTGGCAAAATGCAGAACACGGCGACTTCGACCGTTGGTTACGTGCACTGAATAAAATCCCGCAAGGTGTGCCTGATCAAGTTGATCTGAAAAACTCAGTGACGATTGGCAGCTCTACACCGTTCCACACGGGTGAACTTAAAAAGTTAGAAAGCTTACTGAAGACTTTCCACCCTTGGAGAAAAGGCCCTTACACAGTTCACGACATTCATATCGATACAGAATGGCGCAGTGACTGGAAATGGGATCGTGTGCTTCCACATATCTCTCCATTGAAAAACCGTTCGGTTCTCGATGTAGGTTGTGGCAACGGCTACCACATGTGGCGCATGCTAGGTGAAGGCGCTCGCTTGACGGTGGGTATCGACCCTTCTCACTTATTCTTGGTTCAGTTTGAAGCCATTCGTAAATTGATGGGCGACGACCAACGTGCTCACCTATTACCTCTAGGTATTGAGCAACTGCCAAAACTGGAAGCTTACGACACTGTATTCAGCATGGGCGTGCTTTACCACCGCCGTTCACCACTTGATCATTTGATTCAACTAAAAGACCAATTGGTATCTGGTGGCGAACTGGTACTTGAAACGTTAGTGATTGAAGGTGACGAAAACGCTGTTCTTGTGCCTGTGGATCGCTACGCGCAAATGAGAAACGTTTACTTCTTCCCATCTGCACGCGCACTGAAACGCTGGCTTGAACAGGTAGGCTTTGAAGACGTGCGTATCGTTGATGAAAATGTCACAACGATTGGCGAACAACGCACAACAGAGTGGATGACACACAACTCTTTACCGGATTACTTAGATCCTAATGATCCAAGTAAAACCGTAGAAGGTCACCCTGCACCAAGGCGCGCGATTCTAATAGCGACAAAACCTTAAGCTCTGTTACACAAAACCATAAGCTCTGTCGTCATACAGCCACCGTTATTTATATGTGGGAATTTTGATAAAAAAGAGAACTAATTGTACAAAAGTTGCGCTCATGTTTAATAAGTGAGCGCCCTTAAGTGACAATAATTTTCGTAGCGCTCACATTGCGATTCAAGATGACCAGACTCTTACAATAGGATGCTTCACGCATCCTTTTTTGTGGGATAAACTTCTAAATAGTCTGAACTATTCTCTAATTTCCAAAGGTTTTTATATGTTTAAGCGATTATCGCCTATCGTGGCGGTTGGTTTGCTCTCTGGTTGCACCCTCACGAGCGGTGCTACCTACCATCAAGAAACTCTCGACGCTATTTCCCGCTCAGAGACAAACATCGCAAACAAGGTTCAAAATCTTGAACTGCAGCTAAGTAATCAAAGTGATTATATTGAAAGCTTGGAAGACGAAATTACCACTCTTTCTAGTCAATTAGATGTTCACCTGACCAGTATGGAACACAGGGTCATTGAAGAGCTAAAAGAAGCCGAGCCTGTTGCCGTTGCAGCTGCACCTACCGCTCCTACATCACAGCCGACTATTCTAGGCGGTATTGAAAAAGTATCGATCGACTCTATCAAACAAAGCTTCGATGCTCGTGTTGATACTGGCGCAACCACCTCTTCTTTAAATGCCGTCGACATCAAAGAATTCGAACGCAACGGTAAAGATTGGGTTAAGTTCCATTTGGCAGATAAAGCACAAGCAAAAGAAGACCAAAAATGGATCGAAGCGCCCGTTGTACGTTATGTGAAAATCCGTCAATCGACGAATGATCAAACAGAACGTCGAGCTGTGATCGAATTATGGGTAAAAGTCGGAAAAATCCATGAAAAAGCGCAATTTACATTGGCGGATCGCTCTCAAATGAGTCACCCTGTATTACTAGGGCGCGAATTTATCAAAGACATAGCGCTAGTAGATGTAAGTAAAAAGTACGTACAAACGGAAGTTAAATAACAATAGTAGGGTAAGCTATGACGTCAAGAATTCCATTTTATATTTCTATATTCCTGCTCATCGTGGCAGGTATAACTCTGAGTATGTTCAGACATACAACCTACGGTGTACCCTGGACTCCAGGCGAAACTAATCAGGTTTGGGACATTGAAGCTCGTATCGAATTCAATGCAGTGGGCAAAGAAGCAAAAGTTTCACTAGCCGCACCTCACACACAGTCTAACTTTACACTTATCGGCGAGTCAGCTTCATCACCAGGCTACGGCATTTCATACTTGAATACAGATTCAGGTCGCCGTGCTGAGTGGTCAATTCGTCACGCAGATGGTCCGCAGACTATCTACTACAAGACACAGTTCTTAGTCGATAGCCAAGCGAACGTTACCTCAACACCTCCAGAAGGTGATGTGGCTCAACCAAGCTTTGATGGTCCTGAAGAAGCCGCGGCCCTTGCTTTAATTGACAGAGCAACCAAGCGCTCAGCAGACAACATCACCTTTACTCGTGAGTTAATCAAAACGCTTAACGATCCAGACAGCCAAAACTCAGCGCTGATTCTGAATAATATGACCAAAGTGGAAGCGACACACAAGCTACTTTCTGCCGCTAAAATCCACAACAAAGTCGTCGGTGTTATTGAACTGGAAGACGGACGTCGTCGCCAATCAATCCAACACATGAACCAAATTTGGGATAATAACCAGTGGGTTCTATTCTCTCCTGAATCTAGCGAGCAGCAAGTTCAACCAAACCTGCTAATTTGGGATGAATCAAATGTATCTCTATTAGACGTGGTTGGCGGTCAGAACAGTAAAGTTCACTTCTCTATGATTGCTCAGGAAGTTACTCCAACTGAAGCAACCAACAGTAAAGTATCAGCGGATCAACTGTTAAACCTTTCCATTCATAGTCTGCCGCTAGAAGAGCAAGCGATGTTTAAAACCATCATGCTGATTCCTATCGGTGCTCTGATTGTTGTGTTCCTACGTGTCATCATAGGTCTTAAGACTTCTGGTACGTTCATGCCCGTTCTGATTGCCGTGGCATTCGTTCAAACACAGTTGGTTACCGGTATTGTTGGCTTCCTACTGATTGTAGGTACCGGTCTTGTAATTCGAAGTTACTTATCCAAACTCAACCTATTGCTCGTGGCCAGAATATCCGCTGTAATTATTACAGTAATTATGATTATTTCGATATTTACTGTAGTCGCGTTTAAAATCGGACTTACAGAAGGCCTATCAATTACGTTCTTCCCAATGATTATCTTGTCTTGGACTATCGAACGTATGTCTATCCTTTGGGAAGAAGAAGGCGCGAAAGAAGTTGTACTTCAAGGTGGCGGCTCTCTATTTACCGCGGTGCTTGTTTACTTAGGTATGACTAACCCGTTCATTCAGCACTTAACGTTTAACTTTATTGGTTTACAGCTTGTTATTCTAGCGACCATCTTGTTACTAGGTAACTACACAGGCTACCGTCTAACCGAGCTTCGTCGCTTTAAACCGCTAGCGGAGGACTAAGTTATGTTTGATCAATTTACTTCACCGTTTAAGTTGAAAGACAAAGGCATAATGGGAATGAACAAGCGTAACCATAGTTATATTGGCCGCTACAATGATCGTTCCAAGTACCCACTCGTTGATGACAAGCTTAAGACTAAAATCATTGCTGAACAGGCTGGCGCCACCGTGCCAAAGCTTATTGGCGTTATTAGTCACCAAGCTGAAGTAAAAACAATCCACAAGATGGTTAAAGAGTGGCCGGGTTTTGTAATCAAGCCCGCTCAAGGCAGTGGTGGTAAAGGCATCCTTGTTGTGATCTCTCATAAAGATGGCGTTTACACCAAACCATCGGGTTCTACTATCAATGAAGAAGATGTAGAGCGCCATATCAGTAACGCGCTCGCGGGCCTTTTCTCACTGGGTGGCAAGAACGATGTGGCCGTAGTTGAAAACCTCATCAAGTTTGATGAGTGTTTTGAAGGCTTCAGCTACGAAGGTGTGCCAGACGTACGAATCATCGTATTCAAAGGCTACCCTGTGATGGCGATGATGCGTCTGTCCACTTCAGATTCAGATGGTAAAGCTAACTTGCACCAAGGTGCTGTTGGTGTGGGTATAGACATTGCGACAGGTAAAGCGGTTCGAGCGGTTCAGTTCGACCAGCCTGTTACACACCATCCAGATACGGGTAAAGAACTCGCGTTATTACAAATTCCTCACTGGGAAAAGCTGTTAACTCTAGCATCAAGTGCTTGGGAAATGACGGGCTTAGGCTATATGGGTACTGACATGGTATTAGACCAAGAAGAAGGCCCTATGGTACTAGAACTTAATGCTCGACCTGGTTTAGCTATCCAAATCGCGAACGGCGCGGGGCTACTTCCTAGACTGCATCATATTGAAAACCTTGGCACGCCTGCAGAATATCCAAAACCTGCGGAGCGTGTTGCTTACGCTGCAAAACAGTTCGGTCACAACTAGTCAAAATTTTGTCACTCAAGTTTTAGGCCAAAATTTGGGGTGTTTGGGGTTATCTCCCCTTACATCCCAACCCTTTCTATACGCTTACTTCAGCAACACATTCACACCAAAAATAGATTAAAAGGTACTTATTTGTGCTAATTTCGCCTAGGAAGTAGAAAAATACGCACCATCAAAATCAATTAAAACCCATCAAATTTGTTTAGATACCCTATTCACTGTAAATCCCACGCATAAGTATTCATACAGCCTATTTGTAACGACTTTCCCTTACAAAACGACCAACAAATAAATTGTAACCCTATGTTAGCATACGGATAATTTAGTCAATAAAATAAGCAACAACTGTTAAGGAAATGCTCTGATGACCGTCAAAAATAAGATTATGCTAACAATTAGCGGCCTAATCTGTTTAACGATTTTAGTTATATCACGATAGGATATTTCGAATTTAAGTCTGCCACCACGTATGACTACCGTCATAACTTGTCTACGAAATCGTTTCTTGTAGCCAAAGCTGTCGAAGGGAAAATGGAAGCGTATTTCGGCGCTTTGGAAAGCATTTCAACCAGTATCCATACTGATAGATCCGGTAACATCATGATCAACCCGATGCTGTTGAAAATGATGACGAACAGTAAAGAATCTCTTGGTGTTCTTAATATTTACATCGGTCTTCCTGATGGCAAAACTTACGACGTTAAAAATCAAGGTATCATTCCCAACTTTAATGCTAAACAAAAACAGCGTGAGTGGTTCAATCTCGGCTTTTCTGGCGCAAAGCGCTCAGTAACCAACCCTTACCTAGCAACAACAGGGCATTTAACTATGTCAGTTGTTATCCCTTTCAAAGCCAGAGGTGAAACGAAAGCTGTTATTGGTCTTAGTCTTAAAATGAGTGACATCACAGACTACATAAACGAGTTATCTGATGTTCCAAATTTATTTGTCTCTCGCCAAGATGGTTTCCTTGTTGCCGCTAGCTATGAAGATTTTATTGGTAAAAATATCTACGATCTTCGACCATCATACCGTGAACACGGTAGTAAGATAACCAGTGAGCACTCTTACAATGTTCCAGATAAAGGCGACTTTTATGTCGTTTCGTCTCAAATTGAGTCATTAGGTTGGAATATTTGGGCTTGGGCAAGTTGGGACGACATTGAAGCGCCTTCAAATGCGATGGTGAAAATAAATACTGTAGTTGGTCTAATTTTCGCGGTTATGGCAACCGGAATAACATTCTTATTAGTCACCCGATTAATGTATCGTCCTATTGGCGGGGAGCCACAATACATAGAGGCTCTTGTTAGTCGAATCTCGGCAGGAGACCTGACCAACATCCCTAAATTAAATGGCGATGAAACGGGGATCTACCGTTCAACTCTTGAAATGGCAGGTAACCTCCAAGGCATTATTGGCATTATTGGCAATATTGAGCAGTCTTCAAACTCTCTCTCATCACAATCTTCATCTCTTGAGACCTCGTCAAATCAGTTAAGTACCTCATCAGAAGAGCAAATGATGCAGCTAGAGCAAGTTGCAACCGCGATGAATCAGATGACCGCGACTGTTGCGGAAGTGGCTCAAAATGCGATGCAGGCATCATCATCATCCAATGAGGCAAGCCTTTCATCTCAGTCAGGTCTTGAGACTGTGGGTGACATGAACCAGCAAATCAGCTTACTTGTAACGAATATTGAGCAGGTTCAAGATTCGATTCTTGGTGTTGAAAAAGAAACTCAAAATGTAGGTAGCATACTTGATGTTATCCGAGGTATTGCTGAGCAAACAAACTTGCTGGCATTAAACGCAGCAATTGAAGCAGCTCGAGCGGGTGAGCAAGGTCGCGGCTTCGCCGTCGTGGCTGACGAGGTGCGTAACCTCGCTAACAAGACACAAGAAAGCACGAACGAAATACAAACCATGATTTCATCACTTCAAACTCAAGCAAAACAATCTGTTGAGCTTATGGTTGAAAATGCGGAAACAGCTAAAGTAACTCGTGAAAAGTCAGATCAAGCGAGTCAAATGCTGAATACTATTCAGCATGAGATTGGGACAATTCAAGACATGAACAACCAGATTGCAGCGGCAGCGGAAGAACAATCGCAAGTAGCCGTTGAAATCAACGAAAATGTAGTGAATGTAAATGATTTGGCGCGAGCGACTGTCGATGACGTCCAGCAAAATGTTCAAACAGCGCAAAATGTTAATAATGTTTCGGACGAACTGCATCAAACGATAAAGATGTTTAAGATCTAATCTTAGATAAGCTAAACGTACCGACAACCTATACGTTAAAGCCTAAGTATCAAAATCTTCGGCTTGAAAAAAGATAACGTAAGTAAAAACCGCCTTCTCTTCTGAGAAGGCGGTTTTTTATATGGTAATAAATTCTGGCTGAGTCATGCCAATCACAGTCAGTGATTATAAATAGCTCAGGAATACCACCCTCACCCTCACCCTCACCCTCACCCTCACCCTCACCCTCACCCTCACCCTCACCAAAAGAATACGAGACCCGTGAAGCTGCCAAACAAAAAAAGCCCCGAAGTGTATACTTCGAGGCCATTAATTTACGGTAGATAGATTACGCTTCTAAGGGGTTTCGATAAGCTCTTGAACAGGAGATACCGGTTTGTTTTGAGCAAAGCCTCTTAGGCCAACAACGTGTACATGTTCGTGATCTTTGAAAACCTTACGTACCAGTTTATAGGTTGTACCTTTCTCTGGGCTAATGTTCTCTGGCGCTGCAATCAGAAGTTGCATACCTAAACGGTCACACAGTTCAAACAGCGTAGAAATCGACTTAGAATCCAGACGTGCGGCTTCATCAAGGAACAACAAACGACATGGAACGATATCTTTACTGCGAAGTCGACGAGACTCCTCTTCCCAGCTCTGAATAACCATCAATAGGATTGATTGACCCGTACCGATCGCTTCACCCGTAGACAGTGCGCCCGATTCCGCTTGTAACCAACCATCTGAACCACGGTTAACTTCAACACTCAGCTCTAGGTAGTTACGGTAATCCAGTAACTCTTCACCAAGAACTTGTGGAGAACGTTGACCCATATCGATATGTGGATTGACACGTTGGAACAACTTCGCCATTGCTTCAGAGAAGGTAAAGCGCGTTGATTCGAACAAGTCTTTATGCTGCTCTTGTTGAGTCGCTAAGCCTGATAGCAAAATCTCGTGGCTTTCACGGATCTTAACGTTCAGACGCACGCCTTTAACCTGACCAAAGTAGATATTCGACAGACCTTGGTTGAGCATACGAATACGGTTCTGCTCGCGCTGAATCGTTTTCTTGATGATGCTTGCTACCGACTCAGAGCTGATCGCTAAGCGGTTTTCACGCTGCGTCAGTTCTTCTGTTAGTCGAGCTAGCTCTACTTCCATCTCTTCGATTGCTTCAACCGGATCATCCGTATGAATGATGTCTTGGCGAATGCGCTCTCGAAGGTGTTGGTAAACCGCAATGTAGAACAGAACCTTACGCTCTGGATGTGCGTTGTCTTCAGAGAGACGCAGCGAATCACGCAGGTCGTCATTGTCGGCTACAGCCAGACGTAGCGCACCCAGTGATTTATCCGACATAGAGCGAAGTTCGCCCGCCGTTAGATAAGCCAGTTCACGTTTGTGCAGACGACGTTCAACGTCATTCTCACGAGCTAAGCGAAGTACTGAACACCAGCCGGCTTTTGCTGCAACAACGAAGGTACGAAGCTCTGTGTACTCTTTCTGAACTTTCTTAAGACGCTTAGCCAGCGCTTTCATCTCAAGTTCAGTTGAGGTAATCGTGCGTTCGTATTCACTCTTACGGCTACGAGAAGTATGCAAACGCTCTTGAAGTTCGTCACGACGACGAACCGCGCGCTCTTCAGCACCTTCATCAGCGTTAACACCGAACTCTTGAAGCTCTTGCTTGAACTCTTGAACCGTCTCTTGCTTCACTTGATGTGAGCTCTTCAGCGCTGCCAATACTTGGTTGTACTGGTTCATCTGTTCGCGAGCTTGCTTCAAGCCATCGCGGCCTTTCGCTCGTGCTTGTTCTGCTTGAACCAACTTCGCTTTCAGTTGCTCGCTCAGTTCGCTGCTCTTGTTAAGCAGGTCAACAGAATCTGCGTAAGCAAAGTAGTGACGACGTTCGATTAAGTCAGAAAGAGCAAACACTTTACCTTTTAGAGTTTGTAACGCGCTGTCCGCCTGACGATACTCGGCTTCCAAAGCTTCGAATTGCTCTGGGTCAGCATCGAGTGCAGAAACGATTTGCTCCAATGAAGTAAGCGCTTTGCCATGAGTGTTCAAGTAAGACTTAGCTTCGCTTAAACGCTCTAGTTGTGCTTCTAATTCAGCGAGACGCTCAGCTAATGTTTCGTCTTCAAGAATACGAACCATTGGTGCCAGTTTGTCCAGTGCACCAAGTGCCTGCTTGCTTTGTAGAAGCTGACTGCGTTGTTGTTGCTCTTTAGAGTCAAGCTCAGCCAGAGAACGAACAATTTGATTACGCTTATCACGAATAGCAGCCAGTGCTTGTTCTGGATCTGCGTTAAACGCAACGTGCAGATGCTTAGCAACAAAGCTGTTGAATGCTTGGTATAGGCGATTCAGTTTCTGAGAGTCAAACGCAGCTTTGGCGTGGTTTTCTACCACAACGTCACGCTCTTCACGCAATTTCTCTAGGCGTTGCTCACGAGCTGCACGACCAAACAATGGAATCTCAGGGAAGCGCGAGTAACGCATTTGACGATCGTTCAGTTGAACACACACCGCACCTTCAAGCTCATCGGCATTGAATGAGCTGTCATCAAACGCATCTACATCACCTTCTAGGATGTAAAGGTCTTCTGGACAATCATCAAGATCCACCAGCTTCTCTTTAATGCCATCAAGGTCCGAAACCACAATTGCGTGACGAGCCGGGCCGTACATCGCACTGAAGTACGGCGCATCGCCAATCGTGATGTCATCGTAGATCTCAGAAAGCAGCACGCCACCAAGCGTATCCGCTAGACCTTTCAGGCGAGGATCGTTAGAACCACCTGGAGAAGCTAAGCGTTCAATCTCTTGCTCAAGTTCAGCTCGGCGCGTAGCCAACTGATCTTTTGCTACCGCTTGAGATTTCTCGTCTTCAAGCACTTGCTGCATTTGAGTCATTACTGCTTGGCTATCTTCTAGCTCAGCTTCTGTTTGATCTCTTAGGGCTTCAAGTGCATCGTTCGCCGTGATCCACGCTGGAGCAATAGACTCAAGTTTTTGAATCTCTTGGTCTTGGTTTTGTTGCACACGACGTTGCTCACTCTTCGCTTCACGCAGCTCTTCTTGAGCATACTCAAGAGATTCGATCTGGATTGCATGGCGTTCACGTTCTTCATCGAAAACCGTTTCGTCAGTCAGTGAGATGTTGTGTTGCTTTTGGTATTCAGTCGCAAGCTCTTTTGCTTGACGCTGCTGCGCCACATCACGAGCCATGTCGCGGTGCTGAGCACGCCACTGCTGTTCGTTTTCAACAACGTGTTTTGCGTTACGGCCTTTTTCTAACGCTTGCTTAGCACTGGTAGACGCTTCTTTACGCTCAACATCACCAACAATGCTTTTAACAAGAGACAGTGCTTTGTCGAACTGTGCAGACGCAGCAGAGGACATGTCTAGCTTATGTTTAGTCGACAGTAGCGTTTGAGTGCTTGATTCTTCTTGTGCTTTTAGCTCAGAAACCAGAGTTAATGCGCTTTCTGCCGTAATAGACTCATCACCAAGTAGCTGTTTAGTTTTCTCTAATGCTTGAACCGCTTGCTGGTATTGAAGCGCACGAGTCTGCTGAACATCCAACGCTTGTTGGTAGTCAGCAAGCTGAGTTTTCAGGCTATCCACTTCTTCTTCAGTTATGGTTGCCTGTTCTTCAGCAAGAAGTACTCGCTCTTGAGCTTCTTCAACCACCATAATCTGCTCTTCTAGACGCTCATTAAGCTCTTCCAGATCTTCGCTGTAACGAGCGATTTTCTCTTGCTGACGAAGTGCTGTTTGAACCAATTGAAGATGATCCGACGCCGCTTGATAGTCTTGCTCTAGTGCCGATTCTTGATCGACCAACAACTCAAGCTCTTCTTGAACGCGGTTCAACAAGTTGTTTTGATCAAGCAAGGTCTCGCGAGAACCAAACAGTTCACCACGAAACTTCATGGTTTGATCAAGCTTGTTACGACGATCGTTGGCATGGCGCATGTAATCTGCTGCCACGTAGTTCGTAGATTCAGTGATCAAGTGCTTGAACAGGTCACGATCCGACTGAGTCGTTTTGATCGCTTCTAGCGTCATGCGGTTTTCACGCAGTGCTGATTCCATATCTTGGAATGCTTTCTTCACACCGCCATTTTGCGGCAGAAGGTAATCACGCAGAGAACGTGTAATCGCACTTGAGATACCGCCGTAAAGTGATGCTTCAATCAAACGGTAGAACTTAGAACGGTCGCTGCTGTTACGCAGTTTCTTAGGAACAACACCGTACTCAAACATCTGTGAGTGGTAATCAACAATCGAAGAGAAGGCTTTAAAGTGCGCCCCTTCATATTGCGCTACCGCTGCTTTCACGTCGTTCAGTTGACACACACGAGCGTGGCTGTCTGAAACGTTCTGAATCAATACATCCGTTGGCTTCACATGGCTTGGAAGGCCTTGGATTACAAACGGTTTGATGTCGACCTTCTTATCACGACCCGCAACTTGCTGCAGTTTTACTGCAAACAATAGGCGTTGATTACGAGAGTTCACAACATCTAGCGCGGCATAACATGCGCCTGGCTGAAGCTTACCGTAGAGACCTTTATCACGAGATGACTGTGAGCTACCCGCTTCCGTAGTGTTACGGAAATGCAGAAGGCTTTGGTCAGGGATAAGTGCTGTAATGAATGCCGCCATTGTGGTCGACTTACCTGCACCGTTACCGCCAGAAAGCGTTGTAACCAATCCATCAATATCAAAAGTACGCGCGAAGAAGCCGTTCCAGTTGACCATGGTTAATGATTGATATTTACCTCTTTCAATCATGCTTCACCTTCTACTTTTGTTTGTTCGCTGTCGTTTGACTCAAGGTCAAAGTCAGCTTGATCGTTAAAAATGTCTTGTTGACCGTTTTCGTCTACGTCTAAATCTATTTCTGAGACGGCTTCTGCTTGTTCTTCATTCAACAAGCTACCTTGGTTAGGCTCTTGAGTATGAACAACAGCTTCGCCATCACGAATAAGACGTAATTGTGCTTCTTTCATATCATCGCCAACACGAACGTCCGCACCAAAACGGAACACCGCTTCGCTGATACGGAATTTACCTGTTTCACCAATCACGATCAGCATGCCGATACGACGTAAACGGCGTAAAGAAGTACGTACTTTTTCAAACAGCTTTTCTTTGTCTAAGTCAGAACCAGACGCACGGTTGGTTGCTAGCTTCATGAGTTTTTTCTCATCCGCTAACGACATCAGTTCATCAAATAACTCTTGATTGGTGAAGATGCCTTCATGAGCCAAACGCTCTGGGCTTAGGTATAAGAAACACAATACTTTGCCAACCAGCATGTCGAGCTCAGACAACACACTACGGCTAATTAAAGACGTAGAACGCGGACGCAAGTAAAAGAAACCTTCAGGTGCTTTTACCAGTTCCGTATTGTAGCGTTGGTAAAAATGCTGAAGCTCAACTTCAAAATCAGAAAGTAACGCATGGTTATCGAGGTCTTCTGTTGAAACATGCTTGCCTGAACGCAACATGCTATCTAGCGCAGGAAACAATGGGTTCGCTATCGCTTTTACCAGTTTCTCTGGCATGTAATCATCAGTACTTGTTAATGACATTTGCTTGTACCTTTGCACCGAAATCGTTGATTGCCTGCCAATCTGGCTGAATAGCCTGATAGTCAGACTCTGAGTAACCTAAGCGAACGGCTTGGTCGACAACAATTCTGGCTAAATCAAAATGGTGTGTGCGAGGGTGCGCTGCGAGGTAATCACGCAGCACAAGGCCAAGATCAATTGGCGCACCTTGCTGTTTGTGAGCTTTCAACATATCTGCGATTCGTTCTGAAAGTAGATCGTTCACTTGCTCAAATTCTTCGTATTCTACGTCGATTGGGGCTTGCCCCATCACTTCGTCATCACGGAGCACAAGTGCTTCATCGCGAAGATCCGTGAGTTTTTCTGCGTCTGCGTAGGTCAATAACCAAGGCGCATCAAAGTAGTCAGTGACTGACTGACGCAAGCGTTGGCTAAAGGCACGGTTTTTATCCATATCGATCGCGGTACGGATAAATTTATGCACGTGGCGATCGTAGCCGATCCACAAATCAATCGCTTGTTGGCCCCAACTGGTGATTCGGTCTAGCTTCATTTGCAAACCAAATAGGGTTTCGCCAACGAACTCGAGCTCATCGTCACCATAAACAATTTCTTGAATATCAAGAATCTGGGTTTGCAGTTCATCACCCGCCGCTTGCAAGGTGTCTTGCAACTCTTTTAGCGTGGCTGAGGTTTCTGATAGCAAAGACTCACAGTTGTTGATTGCTTCTCGCCAATCTTTATTTAACAGATCCGCAATTTGCTGCTTGACGGTTTGTTGCTGTTCATCCATAACCCGCTGGTTGAGATCGATCTGATCAAAAATTTCGCCAACAGAATACTTGAGCACGCCGTACACATTCCTTCTCCAATGTCCCGGAGTTCCACCTTTCTGGGCGGCTTCAATGGCTTTTGCCATCTCATCGGCAACCATAGAAAGCTGGATAGACAGTTTTAATTTAGAAAACTGGCGGTGACGTAAGTAATAATCTGAGATACCAATCGCCAATGGCGATAAGCGATAAATGCTTGCACCATCTGTGATTTCGCTGGTAAAGCGGCTGATCAACTTCTGTTTAACCAACTCATTGATAGCGTTGTTGGCACGAAACGCAGACGCTTCGCCAGTATCTTCAAACAGTCGAGTGACAATAGTGAATGCATCGTGCAGTTCACCCTCGCCCAACTCTTCATCGAACCTTTCATTGCTTAATACGGCGATAGCAATCAAAAATGCTAAGCGCTCTGGTGGCAAGTTTAATGAAAAATCATGCTGCTTGACCCAGCCCACCAACTCATCAATTGGCTGCTCTTCGGCAGTTTGAGTCATTTCACTCATTGTGGTTCCTGTTACTGTTGTTCGTCATATCGAACGTATTAGATATGACGCCTATTTCTTTATGACGCGGCTTCTTACGATGGCATAGCGCATGTTGTGGCTTCTTTTACCACATTCACCGCTGTTATTGCGCAGGTTTTTGAGCCCAAACGTGAATATAACGGCCTAGCGACAGATATGGCTCTTGGCGACATAGCTGTTTCTCTAGTTCCAACACATCTTCAAATTGGTAATCACCCATGTACTCCATATTACCTATGTAGTCACTGAAAGAACGAATGCCTGATTTACCACAGATATCTAGACCAGCGTCTTCTATCCATTGATAAACCTCTTCAGGCTTCAAGCCTTTTTGTGGTTGCAGCTTAAACCTTTTTCGATGTGGCATCCCATTCAATACATGAGGAATGTTGCCACAAATCACATTTTTCAGGACTAAACCATGGTGGTTGTAAAACATTATCGAGGCAATACCACCGGGTTTTACTTGTTCCAACAATAAATCAAGTGCCTGTTTGGGGTCTGCTAGCCATTCCATTACGGCATGAAACATCACAAAATCGACTTTCTCTTCGAGATGCTCTGCCACTTTTTGTACCGGAGAATGAATAAATCGATATTGCTCGAGCAAACCCGCTTCGCTGATACTTTCTTCTGCGAGCTTCAACATTTCAGAGGAGAGGTCGCACAGAGAAACGTTGTGGCCTAGTGTCGCAATTTTTTGTGACATCTGTGCAAGTCCACCGCCTGCATCAAGGACATGCAGCGGCGAAGCGGATTGATCAAACTTGCTCAAAGCTTGTTCTAAATCTTCCCATACGATGCACTGACGGATCTCTCCTTTGTCAGAGCCGTATATGTTTTTTGCAAATTTGTGGGCAATATCGTCGAAATTACGGTCTTCAGTCACGGCTACTTGAGTTATTATGTCCTATCGTGCCTGCTATTCTGTCACAGGAATTTCAGGAATAAAGAGGCGATGTCTCTTTTTACTACTAAGTGATGTTTTTTCGGACTATTCGGATATGTTTGAGCTGAAAAAAGTAGTGTCTTCGTTACTGATGCCACTGCCAGCAATGTTAATTCTCGCTTTTCTGGGTTTAGCCCTAGTGATGTTTACTGCAAAAAGGAAGACAGGTTGCCTAATTACCCTTTCAGCCCTCTGTGGTATTTTCCTAATCGCTTTCCAGCCTGTTTCTAGTCAACTTTTAATGCCAATGGAAAGGCAACACACCGCTTTTTTACCTATCGATGATACCGTCGATTACATTATGGTTCTTGGAAGTGGTCACGTTGTTGATGACCAAATCCCACCAACATCAGAACTTAGCCGCACCGGTCTGATGCGCTTAAGTGAAGGGATTCGTATCTTACGTCTTTACCCTGGAGCTAAACTCATTTTGTCTGGTTATGGCGCAGGCACTGAGGTGAGCAACGCCAAAATGATGGCTAAAGTAGCGCTAGCACTCGGCGTGGCAAAACCCGATATCATTCTGCTTGAAACAGCGAAAGATACGTGGGAAGAAGCTCGCCAAGCCGCTGCATTCGTTAAGAATAAGAAAATGGTGCTCGTGACATCAGCTAGCCATATGACTCGCGCACTTAATGAATTCAATGCCGCGGGCATGAAACCATTACCAGCTCCAACCAACTACCTTGCACAAGAAGGGATTGTTGAACCATGGAATAAGTATATGCCTAAGGCTATCTATCTCGAGCAGACTGAGCGCTATTGGCATGAGACGATGGGATTAGTTTGGCAAAGCTTGCGAGATTGGCTAGACACAAGTAATGACCCTGTCGAGAGCAGTACTCCGACGGTAAACAATTAAAAAGTTCAGTAACAAAAAAACCGAGGCATCATTGATGTCTCGGTTTTTTTACGTTCAAGTATCGTTACTGAAACCAGCTTTCCACGGAAAATTAGTCACCAGCAAACATGTAACCTTCACCGTGAACCGTCACAAAAATTTGTGGGTTCTTAGGGTCAAACTCCATTTTTGCACGCATACGACGGATTAACACGTCGATAGTGCGGTCATTCGGCGCGTCTACTCGATGGCTGATCATATTCAAAATACGTTCACGGCTTAATACTTGGTTAGGGTAAGAAGAGAGTGCAACCAATAGTTCATATTCAGCTTTGGTCAATTTCACCGGCTCGCTGTTCTTGCTTAGCGCACGGCGAGGTATATCAAACGTCCATTCACCAAAACGAACCACAGATTCGTCTTCTGTTTGTTCTACCGCAACCGCTGCCGTTTTACGAGCAGCCGAAATACGCCACAAGAGGTTTTTAACTCGAACCAACAACTCGCGAAGTTCGAAGGGTTTAGTAACGTAATCGTCTGCGCCCATTTCAAGGCCAACGATCTTGTCAATGCTATCCGTGCGTCCAGTAACTAAAATTATTCCAATGTCTGATTGACTGCGTAATTCGCGAGTTAGCATCAATCCATCTTCGCCTGGCAAGTTGATGTCTAACATAATGAGGTCAACGTTATTTTCTTCTAACATTTTTCTCATTTGAGCCCCGCTTTCAGCTTCGCTCACTGTGTAACCTTCGTTCTGGAAATATCCAACCAGTTTACTGCGGGTTACCACATCATCTTCTACGACTAATACGTGATAGCTCATCTACACCACTTTTCTTATTTAATAGTTTCAGTGACCATTCTATTCATAACTCGTAACAATTCTAGTACTACAGAAGATAAAAGCCAGAAACATGATTTTTTTTTGATACAAGACAATCTTAAACCTTGCTATTTGTCGCCCATCGCAATTCAATATAGGCATTACTACTAACGAGTAACTTTGCGTTTCGCAAATGACCTTGTTATTCAGCCTTGGTGTGCCTATACCCAAATCACTCGACGATGCTAGGTAAACACACACCACAAGACTAAATCAGGATCTAAGAAATGAAAGATACGAAAGCATTCAACGAACAACGAGCAGAAATATACTGGTGGCTATCAAGCTTGTTCGCTAAAGAGCTCACTCAAGAAGAACTCGATCACTACCACTCTGTTGAAATTCGTTCTTTCCTAACTGGTTTAGGTGAAAATGAAACACTAAAGCCGGCGATTGATAGCTTAGTGGATGCGCTCAACCGTCTACAAACACGTGAAGATGCTCAATTAGAATTGTCTGCTGACTTCTGTGACTTATTCTTAAAGACTGATAAACATGGCGCACTTCCTTACGCTTCTATGTATATCGGCCAGACTGGCCTATTGAACGATAAGCCAGCAAAAGATATGGAAGAGATCATGGCTAAACACAACTTAGTGGTTAACCAAGACCTAAAAGAGCCAGCTGACCACATTGCTATCGAACTCGATTTCCTAGGTAATCTAATCATTCGTTCGAACGAAACTGAACTTGAAGAAGAACTAGAGAAATCCTTCGCTGTTCAACAACAATTTATCGAACAGCAACTGCTTACTTGGGTACCAAAGTTCAACGCCAAATGTCATGACATTGACACATTCGGTTTCTACGCTTCAATCTCATCCCTGCTATTGGCATTCTGCAAATTGGACACTCAATACCTAGCTGGCGAATAAGCTTTTTTTGGCGACTCGATAAATAAATTCAATAGAATTGTGACCATTCACCCGGATTTCTGGGTGAATTTTATTGCGAGTAATTTCTAGTCAGTCTAAAATTGTGACCGCAAACGATAAAATATGAAACATTCACGAAATGCTACACTTATTGAAGTTCAGAGCATTTCGGTGTTAAGACAAGCCGCTCAATAGCGGTTTTTTGTTTTTTAGCACTTTAGTACCCAAAGAGCCCTACAAATTTAAGCTCTTAGTTAGGTAGCTTAACGGCTACTTCATTCCGTACTTTGGGAAAGTAGCTTCTAATAGGATAAAAACATGGCCACTATAAAAGATGTCGCACGCTTAGCCGGCGTATCAACAACAACCGTTTCTCACGTAATCAACAAAACTCGCTTTGTTGCTGAAGCGACTCAAGAAAAAGTAAACAAAGCCGTAGACGAACTGAACTATGCGCCAAGTGCCGTTGCTCGTAGTTTGAAGTGCAATACAACCCGCACCATCGGTATGCTAGTGACTCAATCAACTAACCTATTCTTCTCTGAAGTTATCGATGGTGTTGAGAGCTACTGCTACCGTCAAGGTTACACTTTGATCCTATGTAATACGGGCGGTATCTACGAAAAGCAACGTGACTACATTCGAATGCTTGCAGAGAAACGTGTAGATGGCATCTTAGTTATGTGTTCTGACCTGACTGAAGAACTAAGAGAGATGTTAGACCGTCACGCAGACATCCCTAAAGTTATCATGGACTGGGGCCCTGAAAGCTCTCAGGCTGATAAGATCATCGATAACTCTGAAGAAGGTGGCTACCTAGCAACCAAATACCTCATTGAGCGCGGTCACTCCAAGATTGCATGTTTAAGTGGCCACTTAGACAAAGCAGCGTGTGTTGAACGCATCTCAGGTTACAAGCGCGCACTCAATGAAGCGAAGATTACTGCCGATGAAAATATGATCATCGAAGGCAACTTTGAATGTGACACAGCTGTGATTGCTGCTGACCAAATCATTGAGATGAAAGATCGCCCTACCGCAGTATTCTGTTTTAACGACACGATGGCATTAGGACTGATGAGCCGATTACAAGAAAAAGGCATTCGTATTCCTGAAGATATCTCAGTGATCGGTTACGACAACATAGAATTGGCTGAATACTTCTCTCCACCGTTAACGACGGTTCACCAACCTAAGCGCCGTGTTGGTAAAAATGCATTCGAAATACTACTAGAGCGTATAAAAGACAAAGACCACGAGAAACGCGTCTTCGAAATGCACCCTGAAATTGTTGAGCGAAGTACAGTTAAAACGTTAAATTAATTGATGTAATGAGTTTAGTTTAATCAAGCGCACCTTTAGGTGCGTTTTTTTTCTCAACAAACAAGGTGCACTTGAGTGCATAATTCAAAGATCATTAATTGAAGCAATATCACATTTTTAAATAAGAAGTGTGAGCCTAATTCAACAAAAACTTTATTCTAATAACCCAGTCACGCACAGGGCAAACCACTTGAAAAAGTGGGACGCAAAGCTTCCGGCCTAAACCACTCGTTGGTATGGTAGCGGGGTTACCGATGGCAAAATGCAGTAACTGCTAATACTTTAGTAATTTACAGCCTATTGACAATTTAATTGCAACATTTTGCTAATCTCTCGGACCTGCTTATTTGGTGGCGTAGTTCAAATACACCGAGATAAATAACATGGATAAACCGATACTAAAGGATTCAATGAAATTATTTGAGCCCCTAGGAAAAATTAAGTCACGCTCAATGTTTGGTGGATTCGGGCTTTTTGCTGATGACACTATGTTTGCCCTGGTTGTGAATGACCAGTTGCATATACGAGCTGACAAATGCACAACACAACAATTCGAACAACAAGGATTTCAACCGTACGTCTACAAAAAACGTGGTTTTCCTGTCGTTACTAAATATTTCGCTTTACCTGAAGGCTTATGGCAAGACCAAGAGAAAATCTTGCAGCTTGCGACTACGTCTCTAGGTTTTGCTAAAGAAGAGAAAGCTGAACAATCTTCTGCTAAACCAACTAGACTCAAAGATCTGCCTAACCTTCGACTCGCTACCGAGCGGATGTTGAAAAAGGCAGGGATCGATTCTGTAGAACGTTTATATGAATCAGGCTCTGTAAACGCATTTAACGCCATCAAAGAATCGCATGCGTCTTCTGTCAGTATTGAACTGTTATGGGCGCTAGAAGGCGCGATCAATGGTACACATTGGTCTGTTATACCGCAGCAACGTCGTGAAGAGCTTATCAATCACGTCAATTAACATTGTCAGTGCAAACTATATAGATAACTAAGCCGCATTTTTGCGGCTTTTTTTATATCTGGTGAAAGTTATTCTATGCTTTGCCTGTCTATCTATACTAGTGGTATACATTGAAAAACTAATGGTATGCATTGAAAATTTAGAGGAAGTATCAATGAGTAAAAAAATGATATTGGGTATTGTGTTGGTCATAACCATCGTCTTGTTAGGCGTCAATTTCGGCCAGTACTTAACGCTTGAAAATGCAAAAGCCCAGCAAGCTGTTTTGAATGACTACATCGAGAGCAATTTCATTGCCGCTGCCGCTATCTACTTTGTCGCGTATGTCATGATTACGGCTTTCTCAATTCCTGGCGCTGCCGTTGTTACGCTGTTAGGCGCTGCGCTGTTTGGGTTTTGGAACAGTTTACTGCTGGTGTCTTTCGCGAGCGCTATTGGCGCAACCCTCGCCTTCTTAAGTAGCCGTTACCTGTTACGTGACTGGATCCAAACCAAGTTTGGCGACAAGTTAGCCACCATCAATAAGGGCGTTGAGAAAGACGGTGCATTTTACTTATTCTCGCTACGTCTAATTCCTGTTTTCCCGTTTTTCCTTATCAATCTATTGATGGGTCTAACACCGATGTCGGTGAGTCGTTACTATATTACTAGCCAAATCGGTATGTTGCCGGGTACCGCCGTTTTCTTGAATGCCGGAACTCAACTCGCAGAAATTGATTCACTTTCGGGCATCGTGTCTCCCTCAGTACTGTTGTCATTTGCCTTACTGGGTGTATTCCCAATTATTGCTAAATGGTTAATGAACAAATTTCGCTCAGCACCTGTCGCTGAGTAACGTATATAGCTAAATAACTAAGTAACTAAGTAACTAAGTAACTAAGTAACTAAGTAACTAAGTAGCTAAATAACGCATGCAGCCAAATAAATAAGGTTCTATTTCAATGAAAATCTTCAGTGCATCGAATCCGACAGAAGCTCATATCATCTGTGGATTGTTAGAAAGTGAGAATATTGCGTGTGAAGTCCGTGGTGAGGGTTTGTTTGGTTTAAAAGGTGAAATCCCATTTACCGAAGATACAGACCCTTACGTATGGCTACATGAGCCAGAACTCGCTAGTAAAGCCCGCACGATCGTCAATGACTACCAAAAACAGCAAGATTCGATCATCTATGAAGAGTGGCGTTGTGGTGAGTGTCATGAAATCAATGAAGCACAATTCGGGTCTTGTTGGCAGTGCGGCGCTGCTTCGCCTGAATAGCAAAGTTTCAGTTATTACAGACACGATTCGGTCAAATACCTCCTCCAAATAAAAACGGGAAGCTAAATTAGCTTCCCGTTTTTATTTTAATTCTATTGGATCATCGAGTCTGATAACCAACCCCAATAATCACTGAATTTGCTTTTGGATAAAAGCGATAGATTGTTGATTGAATTCTTCAGGATTTTCTACATTACATACATGCCCACAGTTGGCAATTTCTACCAACTCGCTCGACTCGTGCGCTTCGACCATTTCTTTAACGGGTTTGATGAACATGTAATCGCGCTCGCCCATCAAATACAAAGTCGGAATCGGCAACTCCCTGTCTTTAAAGTATTTCATCAATGGGTTCACATCAGCCGTGAGGATAAACCAGCGCTTGAACTCTTTTTGGCACAGCTTTTTCGCTTCGCGGATAAACAGGTGACGTGATTCTTTCTGACTTTTTTGCGGCATCACAACATAAGCAAAAAGGCTGTATAGCCACATATAAGGAATGATGTGCTTACTCAGGTTTCCTAATTTGATTAAGACTTGAGATCGAGTGTTGAGTTTAGTGACAGCACCACCAAGCACCATCGAACGTACTCTGCTTGCCGCCAGTTCGGCCACGTTACGAACGATAATTGTACCCAAAGACATACCCACAAAGTGTGCGGATCGGATTTTTAGATGATCTAACACTTTAAGAATATCGAGCGTTACTGATTTGAACGTATAACGGTTCGAAATCAGATCTTTAAGTATGTTGTCTGATTTACCGTGCCCTCTCAAGTCAATGAGAAGCAAGTTGAAATGCTGTTTATACGCTTTGATCTGCTTAAACCAAATGGAGGAACTGCCCCCTGCGCCATGCACAAATACAACCCACTCATCGCTCGTAGGGTGAGTAAATGTTTTATGAAATAATAAACTCTCAGACATACCTATCGCTTAATTTATTTATGGAGCTAAGCCTCATCACAAGGCGATGACTAAGGATATCACGCAATTAAGAATTTTAAGTGATAATAGTGTCAAACCCAACACTAGTCATGTGAATACCTGACCACCTTTTCTACCTGACTAAAATGAGTTTGCAAGCTTTGTCTTTGGAAACGTGATGTGATCTGACCAGAAAACAAAAAGGCACTCTATCAGCAGAGCGCCTTCTTTTATTATGAACGGTTGTTATTCAACAACTGAATTTTAAAGCTAAGTCAAAAAGTTAAAATGCAGAATGGTACATCGCAAGATATTCTTGTGCCGCATCTTCCCAACTAAAGTCTTGTTGCATCGCGTAAAGTTGAACGCGCTTAATTTCAGATGGATTTTGAGCATAAAGTAGTAATGAACGATGCAATACCGCTAGCAATGCTTGCGGTGTTGGCTCTTCAAAAGCAAAGCCTGTTGCTATCTCGGGATCCTGATCGTAATCATTCACACTGTCCTTTAAACCACCAACAGAGCGCACAATAGGCAAAGTGCCGTAAGCCATGCTGTAGATTTGGTTCAAGCCACAAGGCTCAAATTCAGAAGGCATCAAGAAAAAATCAGAGCCCGCTTCAACCAAATGCGCTAGTTCATTATTGTAGGCTTCTACGAATGAGAACTTGTCTGAATGAAGTGCTGATAACTCTTTCAATTGACTAGCCAAAACCGGATCACCAGTACCGACAATCACGATCTGCAATTCGTTTTTCAAGAACTGCTCGATGATAGGCAGTAAGTAATGAACGCCTTTTTGGTTGGTCAGACGGCAAACCATGCCATAAACCGCACAATCGGTAACGGGTAAACCAACATCTTGTTGCAGTTTTTGCTTACAAGCAGATTTCCCACGAGTCATGCTGTGTTTCGTTGCTTTGAATTTACGAGGAAGGAAAGCGTCTGTTTCCGGGTTCCAAGCTCCATAATCACAACCGTTGAGAATACCAAATAAGTCTGCCGAACGATGTTGGAACTCTGCAGCCATGCCATGGCTACCTAACTCCGTTTTCAGCTCTTCTGCATACGTTGGGCTTACTGCATTGATCTTATCGGCACACATCACCCCTGCTTTTAGCATGGTGACATGCGTGTCACTTACAGATGCTTCAGGCACATTGTAACTGTGCATCTCTGGCAGACATTGCAGTTCATCGTATGCGAACACCCCTTTGAAAACTGCATTGTGAATCGAGATAACACTGCGCGTATTTTCAAAGAAATCGTGTTGTTGATAACGTGATTTAAGCAAGAAAGGCACAAAACCTGTGTGCCAGTCATTTGCATGAATGATATCAGGTTGGAACGCGAGCTTAGGAAGCATATCCAAACAAGCCGTACTGAAGAACGAGAAGCGCTCTCCGTTATCGGCATACGCTTGATTGTTCTCTGCGTACATTTCAGGGCGATCGAAATACTTAGCACATTCAATAGCGAAGATTTGAACACCTTCGACACTCAACTTTTTGACTTGATAAGCAGTATGAGGCCAATGATCGAGCTCGGTCGACAAAATCACTTCAGCTGAATCAATGTTTGGAATGTTTCTATAAGCAGGGATGGTCACTCGAACATCTTGCTCGAGTGTTTGTAACGCTTTTGGCAGTGCCTTGGCTACATCAGCCAAGCCACCACTTTTAATCAAGCCTTCAACTTCAGACGCTACAAAAAGTACCGAGAGAGTCTTAGTAACCAACTCGAGCTCCTTTAGGAATAACTACTACACCATCGTCAGAGACATGGTAATGCTTTTTATCTTCTTTCAGATTTACGCCAATCTGTGTTCCAGGTGCGATATCTGCATCTTTATCGACGATGACACGACGAAGTACGCAACCTTCACCCACTTTCACGTCACCGAGTAAGATACTCTCACTAATATCACACGCTGATGCGATATTACTGCGGAAACCCAATACACACTTCTCAATGCGAGAACCACGTACATAGCTACCATTACACACTAAGCTATCGATGATCTGAACACGGCCGTTTGCCGAATCAGTAAACGTAGCCGGCGGTAGTGGCGGATAGTATGTATGTAGTGGCCACTTGCGGTTGTATAGCGAGAATGGCGCATCTTTCTCAAGAAGATCCATATGAGCTTGCCAGTACGCGTCAATCGTACCTACATCGCGCCAATAAACTTCTTCTTTCTCACCAGTAATACGGTTAGTACTGAAGTCATAAACAAACACATCACCACGCGGAACCATGTTTGGAATGATGTCTTTTCCGAAATCATGTGTCGAGTCTTCTTTATCTGCATCTTCAACAAGTTCTGCGAACAACTCGTTAGCTTCAAATACGTAGTTACCCATAGACACAAGCGCAGACTCCGGGTCACCTGGAATTGGTTTCGGGTTAGCCGGTTTCTCTTCAAAACCAATCATACGGCCTTCAGCATCCACTTCGATAACGCCGAATTCAGATGCTTCAGCAAGCGGCATACGCAATGCAGAAACGGTTAAAGCCGCTTTCTTCTCTTTATGGAAATCAAGCATCTGCTTAATGTCCATTTTGTAAATATGATCTGATCCAAAAATACAAACTTGATCAGGTTCTTCCAACTGCATGAAGCGAAGGTTTTGATAAATAGCATCTGCAGTACCTTCATACCAACGCTTACCTGTACGCATTTGCGCAGGGATTGGGTCGATAAAACGGTCGGTTATACCACTGATATTCCAACCTTTTTTCATGTGATGGAACAGTGATTGTGACTTAAACTGTGTTAATACGTAGATCTTCATTAGATCAGCATTAACGAAGTTATTCAGAGCGAAATCAATTAAGCGGTAACTACCACCGAAAGGAACCGAGGGTTTGCTGCGAGATTCAGTTAAAGGTCTTAAGCGAGAGCCTTCACCACCAGCAAGAATCATTCCCAATACACCAGCCATTTTATTCTCCATATATTTATAGCTTGTCGATGTTAGTGCTCTAAGAGGTATCTTCCTCTGGGGGATGAGCACCAACACTTATTTCGGTACTTAACGAATATCCATTCACATGCAGTGAAAATATCCTAAGCCAAACGTTGTTAAGTGTGCACTATTGTTTGCACTTGGTTTTATATACGTTATCGACTTTCCGGTCGATTTCAATTTTTAATACGCCATTCTGTGTTATGTAAGCCGATTGCTTTCCTAAGACTTAAAGCAGCTCACATTACACTGTTTTTATGAAACATTAAGTTAACACTCGGAATACATCAGGTATACAACTAAAACCTGATCTGTGACTTACAATATTTTAATTAAGTTACAATCACGTTAAGGTTGCATAATTAAAGATTATTATCCATTTCATTTATTTCATGACCTGAATTTAACAAATAGACACAGGTAAGGCCGACGATCGAGAGACAGCATAATTAGTCATATTCAGATCAAAAAAAAGCAGCCTAATGGCTAACACTGATCATTTAAGCATTTTCCTGATCAGTTGAACGATCCTACAGATGGTT
>NZ_JBFSPI010000015.1:0-71709 GCF_041464685.1 Vibrio sp. 10N.237.312.B06 | reverse complement strand
ACAGCTCGGAAGGATCCTTCAACCGATCACTTTGGCTTTAACTGATCGGCATTAGTCATAGGCTGGCTTTACTGCATCAAAAACAGGTTCGGATACTACTAGGCAACGTGTGCCATATTGAGCGATAAGCTGACCTATTTTCTGAATCTCACCCGCACCAAAGGTTAGCTTGGTCGGTTGATAGTGTTGAAACTGTGTCATGGTTTAATCCTTGGTAGTGGTGCCAAACCCGAGCATAGAGGGGGTAGGTTTAGCACCGTTATTTCTAGATTGCTGTGGCGCATCGATTCGATAGAAACTGCGCTAGGCAATTACTTAAACGGTTTCGACTTCTTTTGTGTCTGCCGCTGCTTTATCTTCCAGTTGGTCGATTGCTGCGCGGAAGTCACGAACGCCTGCTGTGATGCCGTCTTTGTGGCCAAAGATATTTGTCGATGCAACCATCACATCAATATCTTCATTAAGCAGTTCTTCGATGTTGTGGTTACGGATACCGCCATCTACACATAGCTCACAGTTAGGGTTGCGTTCGTTGATGAGTTCACGTGCTTCGCGGATCATTGCAATCGCAGATTTGCGCCATAACCATTCATCATCGCCATCAGTAATGCCGTGAATAACAATGTGTAAACGGTCTAGGTAGTAGATAGATTCTTTAACAAATGACACTGGCGTTAATGCACCAACGGTTAAACCAAATTTCATACCGTGGTTTTGACAGTACTTAATGATGTAACACAGAGGAGCACCGATAAAATGCTCAGCTGGTAGAATCAGCATGTCTGCACCAGCAGCTGCGATTTTATCGATAAATAATTTGTCGCAATCTTTGAAGTAAGCGTGAACTTCAATTGGCTTTTCAGTGTAAGGACGAATGCCTTCAACAATTTGATGCCCCCCCATCAATTGCAGGTTTTTCAGGTCATGCATATCTGCTGCATCACAGTGGATGTAATCGGCACCAGCATCAGATACTTCTTTCACTACGTCTGCAATGTGGCCGTAATCTACGTGTGCTAATCCTGCGGCAATTTTTACTTTTTTCATGATTTATCCTTAGTAACTAAAAGTGTTTTGGCATGTGTGTTGGCCTTCTTGCACTATCAAGCGAAGGTACTGGCCAATTCCACAGCCGTTGTTATTGGTAACAATTAGATTAGCCATGCCTTTTAAAGCAGGGCTGGCATTAGCCATTGCGACAGGTTCTCCGGCAAGTCGGAACATAGAGGCATCGTTGTCCCCATCCCCAAAAGCAATGGTGTTATGAGATGAAATTCTTTGGTCATTTAGCCACTGCTGAAGAGCGTGGCCTTTGGTGGCTGCTTTAGACGTAATGTCCAATTTATTCGGTGTTGATAAGTCAGCTTGGAAGTGCGTTTTTAAGGAATCTCGTAACTGGTTTAGAGATTCTTTGTCTTGGCTAGACACTAATACTTTGTAGACATCGCCACTGCGAGCGATGAGTTCGGTCAGCGTTGGGATAATCTGCAGCTCCATTGCGGCATTAATAACCTCAGCCTTTTTTTCTAAACCCTTTGTATGAGTTGATTCTTTTTGAGCAAAGATGCCTTTACTTGAATAGATGGTGAAGGCGAAATGTCCATCATTCAGTAAGCTCAACAGACCCGTTAGTGATTCATGACTAATTGTGTGCTGATGTTGAACACGTTGTGTTTTAGGGTCATAAATATAGGCACCATTGCAGCAGATGATTGGTTGTGATAATTGAAGCTGGTCAACATATGGCATCATCAACTGGTGCGGTCTACCACTCGCCAAGCTCACCTGATATCCATTATTAACGGCAAGACAAATCGCTTGTTTGTTAGTCACGCAGATCTGCTCAGCATCACTTAACAGTGTTCCATCTAAATCAATCATTACTGCTTGGTATTTCATTTTACTCTCCAGTGACTTCTCATGACGCAAAGTGACTATAAGTGGTCAAATACGGTCACGTAAAGTCATTTTTGATTTATTATGAACGAAATAATGGTTTCGATCACACATTCTGAGTCAAATTAATTCAAAAGAGTTCATTTTGAGAATCTAATTGCTCAAAAGTTCATAATGCGTCAAAATAATTCAAAAGAACTTAATGGTATGAACAATGAATGAAGCTCAGCGTCATAGAAGCTTGTTAGATCATCTAACGAGTCATACGTTTATAACGACAAATGACTATGTGAAGATGTTAGATATCTCTTTATCTACAGCTCGTCGGGACATTACAAAGTTGGCGGAAGAAGGGAGGCTGAAAAAAATCCGTAATGGGGCAGAGGTAATCAATTTTGACTCGTCCCTAGCCGCAACTCATGCACCAAGCAGCTTTATCCCCTGCGAAACAGATATAGAAAGCTATGTAGCGAAAAAGCGAATTGCTAAAGCTGCGGCAGATATGTGTGAAGAACACGACAGTATTATTGTGAGTGGTAGCAATACGACTTTTTTGATGGGAGAGCATTTAGCGCATCGTGATGTGCAAGTTGTGACGAATTTTATGCCATTGGCTTATCAGCTGATTAGTCAAGATCATCAAAGTATCATCATACTTGGTGGTCAATATCTACCCGAACGTCAGATCACTATTTCTCCAGATGAAGAAGCAGCAGATGACCATAAAAGTCGTTTTGTCTTCTTTACGGGTACGGGTGTTACGACAGCTGGTGTGCATACCTCTGATCTATTGGTCTATATGGCAGAGAAAAAGCTGCTGGAGTATGGTGATCGTATTGTGGCTCTGATAGATAGCAGCAAAGTAGGTAAACATGGTGGAAAGTTACTCGCTACCGCTTCTCAGATTGACACATTGATTACAGATGACGGCGCTGACCCTAAGGTGCTTGATGCTTTACGAGAACTTGGTGTGAAGATACAGGTAGTTTAGTTACGTGGAGAGTGCTGCCACGGCGCTTGTTTTTGCTTTTGTCGTACTCTTGATTCTAGTAGGACATTATTACTGGCCGTGTGTTTGTTGTCCGAACCAAACCGCGGAAGAGTAAATTTCTTCAGATCATAGCTTTGTAAATGAAGTTCAGTGATGTTGTGGGGCTGAATAGAAGTTAATTGAACAAAAAATAGTCATTTTATTCAAATAACGCTTTACAACCTGGTCAGGATCACCAAGAATGTGCTTGCTCTGTTTTCAGGGTTATTAAATGAAACATCCAGTTGTAAAGTAAAACCCTTAGTATTGCTTCATTGTTATTCTCAGTGTTTCCCTTGGCTTCATAGATACATTAAATAATTCAAGCTTTCAGCGCATCGCACTTTTGGCGATTAATTTTTTATTTTTATATAAGGGACACATCATGTCTAACAAAACAAACGGCGTAGTAAAATGGTTTAACGAAGAGAAAGGCTTCGGTTTCCTAACTCAAGACAACGGCGGCGCTGACGTATTCGTACACTTCCGTGCAATCGCTTCTGAAGGTTTCAAGACTCTTAAAGAAGGCCAACAAGTGTCTTTCGAAGTAGAGCAAGGCCAAAAAGGTCTTCAAGCTGCAAACGTTGTAGCTCTATAAGATTTTAAGTCGACGCAGGTTGCATTAGCAACTTGCGTCACTTTCTCTCTAAAACCAGTTTTCCCTCAGTTTTACAGTAACACTCTTCTCCACTTGCAATACCTCCTCTAAATATTAAAAATCCTTTTGCACACCTGCTCTGTTCTATCTATCGCTGTATCTATCTTTTGTGCTAAGTACATCTCCTGCGTGATAATCTGCTCACTTAGTCATCCTGATTGTCATTATTGTATCCATAAAAAAAGCCCCTAAAACTAGGAGCTTATCTTGATCTAATCAACACTGATTCAGCTAGTGGCTATCCACAGTGTGTTACTGACGAACTATTATTCAATGTTCTGGATCTGAATGTTGAATTATTTTTATTATTTATTTAATTCAATCTATTATGTGGATTTTTTGTGTTTTTTTGAGTTTTAACCACCAATTTAACCACCAGTTTAGAACTATCAATCCTTCAATCGCTCGAACTCATTTCGGATCAGTATTTCAATTGTTTCATTGATTTTTAGTCTTTTTTGTTCTGCTAAACTGTCGAGTTGCTGTTTGGTCTTTTCAGTCATACTTATGCTGTATGCTTTTTTTCCTTCATTTTTGTCTCGGAATTTTTTTTGGCTCCAAGCTCGCTTCATACTTCCGAGCAGTAACGTCTTGCGATCTGGTTTATCGTGAAGCATATCAAACAAGGCGACAATAGCATTCTTGAGTTCATTGTCGTTGGTTGGGGTCCAGGCTTTCAGAGATAGCCGATCATCAAATTTATTGAGATACTCCCAGGTCCATTCATACTGATGAGTATTGTTTTCTTCTAACCACTTTACGATTTTTTTGTCACTAAAAATTGGTTTCCATGAATTGAGTAACGCTTCGATCACTTCCTTTTGTTTGGTCAGCCTTAGCTCAGAAGCATGAAAACTTTTAATAATATCTTTCCGTCTATCGTGGGTATTGTTACTTGTGTCTCTAAAGGCATTTGAAGATAAGTTGGTGTAACTAACACTTTTATCTAAAAGAAGATCATCGATATCCAAGATAGGCTCAACTTTATTATTTTCGCGTCTATTCCGGTTTCTTTTTTGCTTACTCTTTGACTTTAAGTAACACCATACCCAGTTACAAAACCGCTCGTCAGATTTGCCTAACCAGAGAAAATCATCGTCTCGAAGCTGCTGTGCTTTAAAATCTGTTTGCATTTGACCTATTAGCTTACCGCTCTTTTTTTCATCCTCAGTATGATAGTTAACCTCTTTCCTAATCATATCTAAACATGCATCGATGGTATCAAATTCATTTATGTCATCTAGATCAGTATCTTCGAAATTTTCCATCAGATAGTCGATATAGAAAGCACACTCTCTGAACGAGCTAGCTTCAAGTTGTTGTTTGTTGTTAGCCATAGTTAAGGTGACGTTGTAGTTGTAATGTATGATATTTGTACCATTAATGGTAATTACTGTGTAGTGTTTTTGGTGTTTTTATAGTGATTCACTGTGGTTTTTTAGTGATTTAATAGTTGTTTTTTAGTTGATTTATCGTAGGTTAATATAGTTGATATTTTGGTGTAACCCCTTATAAAGCTTATGCTCTAGCTTGAAATAGGTATGAATGCGTGGAAATAACTTCGGAGTACGATGAATGATATATGGCCTTGGAGATACCTTGGTCTAGTGGAAAAGTGACGAGGTTACGGGTTTGTAAGAGTGACGGTATGATTAATATACGTGATAGCTTTTCATAGAATCATCTATACCTACCCTAGTAGGTTAGAAAGATCTGTTAAAAATAATGTGAGTAGAGATACCTGTGAACAAACAACACAGGAGTTACTCATGAAAGATGATACTTACCAAGGATTACTTATTCAGGGAGCAATCGAAGATAACAACACTTCTTACCTCGACCGTCTTTTATCTACGATGAATAATGCATTAGGAGAGCATTCTAGAACTTATGCTATTAGAGTCGATCTTAGATTGCCGAACATTGATGATAACCTTGACTGTTTAAGTCGTGATGAAATTGTTAGTTATAACCGTAATCGGACAAATATAATAAAGAGGTTTACTGAATCTCTGAACTCAAAAATCCAAGCTCAAGCGCAACGAAAGCGGAGAGAGGGAAAAAGAGTTTATCCTTGCAGTATGAGATATGTATGGGCCAAAGAACGTGATACATCAATAAACGATCATTACCATGTCGTACTCTTTTTTAATAAAGACAGGTTCTATCAAGCTGGGGGCTATAAGCGTGGAGGGAGTTTAGCTTCGTTAATTATCGAAGCGTGGGCTAGTGCACTTAGTTGTGAATTTGAAGATGTTTTTCGTTTGGTTTGTTTTCCTCCAAACCATGGGTATTACCTAAATGAAAACAGTGAAGATTACTTAAGTCAGTACGAAGATTTGTTTTATCGAATTAGCTATCTGGCAAAAAAAAGAACGAAGCATTATGGTGAGGGTAGTCGATGTTTTGGTTGTAGCAACCGATAGGTATTGGATGAAAAATAAAGGGGAGTGAATCCCCTTAACCTTTATGACGATGTTTTAAGTCCCACACGCGCCACTGACTGGCTTGAATGTGCGCACGAGCGTCACGCTTAAGCTGAGTCAATGTGAAGGTGCTTGAGAACATGTCACCGTCTAGACAGTGGCTACAGAACTGATGGCAGTTTTCATTTAGCAGGGAATAGCCTGTTTGTACGCCTAACATGCTTTCTGCTATTTGAGCACAAGACTCACTCCCAACGGCACTACCTTGTACATTGCAACTGATATAAATGGAAATGGCTGTAGTGTCTGCTAGAAACTGACGAATAGTTACGGCTTCGATAAGACCTTTTCTATTGCGATGGATGATATGTCCATCTCCCACGTAGACACCTGAATGTTCAGCAGAGCCGAATGCGAGATCGCAATACACAATGCTGCCTCTTTCTGGAGCCTGAGTTGTATGAAAGAGATTGTCGGCAAGACTTCTCCCTAATTGAGTTAGCCCTAGGGCTCCTAGTATTTTTAGTGGATTCATTATGAGCCTGCAATAAAAAAGCCCTGAGTTCTGATCTCAGGGCTTATGGTATGAACGTGAAACTTTTATTGGATTTGGCATTTCAGATCGTTGAGGTAGATAAGATCATCACCGCCAAAGTTAAGCCTCTGGCTCCAGTGTTTCAGTGTTTGCTTTAATAGATAGTACGTTTCAGCTTGCTGGTCTTTGTATAGAAGGTTTAAAGACTTAAATAGGTCAAACTCGCAGCTTAATGTTTTATCATCAGAAAAGTGAGCAGAGAAGCCATTGTATAGAAAGTGACTTTGCTCATTATCATCAACACTCCATTGGTAAATCTCATCGACGCTTACAGGGGTGATAAATTGAGATCGACGATCTTCTAGTTGAGCGAGAGCTCCATCAATTCCGTCTGGATACTTTTCTTGTAACTCTTGCTGAGCACGCTTGCTTCTTTCTAAAAGGTTTTCGAAGCGTTTCTTATCAAAGTATCCCGTTGCTTCATCATATTGCTCTTGATAGCTGGCTTGGTTATCAGCTAGCTTTTTGATTTTCTTGTATTCACTTGAATTTCTCTGAGCGAGTTTGTCTGCACTCTTGTTCAGTTCAGCCGCTAATAGGTTGGAGAACTTTTGTGAAGGTATATCCATATTACAACGGTATTCAATCACTGTTCTGTCACGATTATCTTCAAACGTTTGCCATTCGACCTCATTACACACCTTACGATGATTGAAGGCTTGGTTGATGGTCAGTGACGGCTCATATTGAGTCAGTTGATTTTCTCCGTTTATATAGCTGAAAGGCTCTAGCTGTAGAGAGTCGGCTACATTGTCACCGCAGCCGAAGAGTAAAAGTGTAGTGGTAAGAACGCTGATTGAAGTAACGGTTCGAATTGGTACTGACATTGTTTTATCCTTAAATGAAGGAGTGGGAAGTTGCGGTGATGGTGGGTTTGATGCTTCTTTTAATCAGCAACGACTTTATAAAGAATCCAGGCCAAAATAGGATCAATTACCAGTCCGAGTAAAAGCCACCAACCAAAGCTGCGACCATTACTCTTCGCGTACAGCGCCAGTATAAAAGCGAAAAAGACCCATAAAAGCACTAAAATCATAATTTATTCTCCTTTTTGAATTGCTTGCACCGATACAGGTGCCATTTGGATAGTACATTAAACATAATCTACCTGCACCCATAATGGTGCAGGTGTGTTTGTGAATAAGATTGAGAAAAACATTACTGGAAATCAAATCCGCAATATCAGATTGTCTCAGCAGCTCTCTCAGCAAGATGTTGAACGAATGTGTAGTCTCAAAGGGTTTGAGATGACAAGAAGCAAATTAGCGAAGGTTGAGTCTGGCATGGTCCGTGTGACGGATGAGATGCTAAAGAATCTTGCGGACATACTGAATGTTGGTGTCGAAGAGTTCTTCTATTAATCTCTGGCCTAGCAATGAATGACTTACTTAATATTGCGGTTTCAATACCCTCTGAGCTCAATGTTTATAAGGGATCGTCGCTCCCGCCCCCTCACGAAATGTTCATTCTTAAAGTTCGAGAGAAACAAAATCTTGATCGACTTCATCTTGAGTAATACCAATATAGCGAAGCGTCACGCCTTCAGAAGTATGGCGAAGCATTTTCATGACACGTCCTATATCTTTTGTGGATTGATAGAGAAAGTAACCTCGGGTCTTTCTCATCGAGTGAGTACCTAAAGCGATATTCAGTTCTTGCCCTACTTGTTGAAACGCCATGGACACAGCGCGTCGCGTGATTGGCTGGGGTGGTTTGTTTTTCAGCTGTTGGCATCGGTGGGATTGAAACAAGTAAATGTGGTCGGGATGTTGCTCTCTTAATCTAGCAATGTGCTGCTGCGCTTTGGTATTGAGTTGAATGTTGGCGATTTTGCCCGTTTTACTTTCACGAATAATGAGTCGGTCCTGATGAATGTCTTCAAAGCGGATTGACAACAAATCAGAAATCCGCAGTGCTAGGTTTAATCCGATATGCCACACATCGGCCATTTGTGGATGACAACGAATACTCAATAGGTGACCAACTAGGCGTATGGTGTCATCGTCTTTAACTGCTTGGACCTCAGCCATAATCTGCTTCCTTTTTTGTCTGTAGTCAGGTGTTTTGGGAAGCACAAAGCCGACGATATTAAAGAACCTTTACTGTATAAGGGATGGAAGCTTCCCGTTTTAACAATATGGGAAGCAGGCTCGTTTTGGCTCTGTGTTGGTGGTTGTGTTGAATGTTTGTGAGGCGTGGGACATGGGTTGATGTGTCTAACTACACTCGACTTGGATTTGGTCGTAGGCGTCCATCGACATATAGCTAAGAAAGTTTCCTTCCCATAGCTCGTAGAGTTCCGTCATCGTTGGTAAGCGAATGCTTTGCCATCCCGCATAACGCGAAAAGACCACTGAGTTTCCGATATCAAAATCAATATCTCTATCTAGCTCTGGGTAAGCACCACCGCAATAACTGAAGTCGGTGATGTAAAGGATGGTGTAGTGATTCTCTGAAACCTGGCTTAAAGCAATTTCAACAGGATGATAACCACCATTTTCAGCGCTGTAACTTTTATCTCTAAAGTTCACAATGATGATCTGCTTCCCACGGCTGTCGGAGTGTTGGCTAAGTACATGGTTTAAGCTGCTATGAAGCTTTTGGGAAATAGGTAAGCATGAAGGACTGAAAGTAACGGTTGATGAATGAGAATTTGACATAGTCGATCCTTGTTTTTAAATATGAGATTACTTGATGGTCGTTGCAGCGAAGTAATCAAAGCTTTGCTGGTGGAAGGTGTTGGTTAACGCGTTTTGCCAAGAATGAAAGAGTTCGATGACTTGTGGCTGATTGAGGTCGCATCGCTTGATATCTGGTTGATAGAACCATTGGTGGCTGAAGTTGAAATAAAGCTCTACTTCTAACTGTTCATCCTCATCGGAAGGAAAAGCAAAGCTGGTCATCGTCGCAATTTTCCAAGTTTCTTCTGGAGACTCTCTGAACAAGTGGACTTCCAATGGATGTGGACCTGATCTATGCGTTAGGTAGGTCGAGTGCCTAAAGTTCAAGGCAATACGTTCAGTGGTTTCAGGAATGGTGCACAAACTGATAGACGCTTCTAGATAGCGTAGAAGCTGCCGTGACAACGATGTATAACGACAAGGTAATAAGACGGTCTTCATACCCACCCCTTTTCTGCAAATGACACACAATCCTCACCCACAACGATGTGGTCCAATACTCGGATATCCACCAAATTAAGTGCATCCACTAGACGCTGCGTAATGCGTCTATCAGCCTGAGAGGGCTCAGCAATACCTGAAGGGTGGTTATGAGCAAAAACCACCGCAGCAGCATTGTGGTTTAGTGCAGCCTTGAGCACTTCACGTGGATAGATTGAGGCCGCATCAATGGTGCCAAAGAACAGTTCTTCAAAACTGATCAATTGATGTTGGTTATCAAGAAACATCACCGCAAACACTTCGCGGTCGTGCGCCCCTAACTTGAGCTTTAAATATTCCTTAACATTGGTTGGGTTAGTGAAGGTGCCTTCTCGTTTGTATTTTGCAGCCAGTGCTTCGGCTGCACGTTCTAGCAGTTCATTCAACTCTGAGGTTTTAAATGGGTAGTCGTGTCGGTTGTTTGAGTTACGCATAAGGGCTCCTGGGATTATCTGTTTGGTTATGCGTACTGATGAAATATATCTGAGAGCGTTTTGAATCGGGGTGTGAAGAGGGGGTATTTTCAGAGACAGGTAAAAAATAACTATCTTGCCGTTGTTATGTAGCAATCGTAATTAAGCAACGAATGAACAATCAACACAATTGGCTGGTGCAAAGGATGTATCGGCTTTTTAGTCTCTGGAGGGTATAAAAATGAACAAAGAAATTTATGTAGAAGCAGCCATCGTAGAGAAGCAAAGATGCCGTCACGTTGGTGGTGTCGGGCTAGTTATATTCGATGCAAGTGGAACTATGGCAGATGAAGACTGGCGATACTTTGACAGTATCATAGATCGTCATTATCTAGAGTTATCAGCGCTTGCGTTTGGGCTGGAGCGTGCTTGTGATGGCGACATTATTTATTCAAGCAGTGACTATTGCGTTGATGGTTTTAATGACTGGCTTGATGGTTGGAAACGTCGAAATTGGCGGAAAGCAAATAAAAAGCCGATAGCTCATCAAGACCTTTGGCAGTTGGTTGATGACAGAAGCAAAGATAAGAGTGTTGAGGTGAGAAAAGTAGCAGCCTGTTCAGCAGGCAAAGATGCCGCTTATAGGTACGCTTTCGCAGTGGCGAATGGTCAATTGTAATAATAATGAATCACTTGTTGGCTATGCCAACAAGTGATTCCTATTTTTGTGCAACCCTAATATGTCTGTTTAGCCATCTCCTGATAGTAGGTTAGATAGGTAAAAGTAAAAAATAACGCAGAGACCTTTGTTATGAGTTGAACTACATAACAAGGTCTCAAAATGAAATTTCTTAAATTACAACAAGTCATGGACAAAACAACATTATGTCGCAGCAGTATCTATCTCTTAATCAAAGCTGGTGATTTCCCTAAAAACGTTACTGTGATGGGCAAGCGTAAAGCCTGGTTAGAAAGTGAGATTGACGATTGGATGATGGAGAGGCTTGATACAAATAGTTAATAGAAATTACAGGAAATAAAAGAAGTTAGACATAAAACAAGGAGCTGTTAGCTCCTTGTTTTATGTCTAACTGCAGGTATAGGAAAACGACATGTACGTGACTCATAGTCCGTAGACTCATTGGCGTCATTACTAAAGGATAAGTAAACGGATTCATAAGGTTTAAATAAAAGAATGAATGACTTAAAAGTTTGTTTGTCATTTGGAATGCATCTAAAAAAAATCAGGTTAGATAATTCCTTGAGCCAAGAAAAACTAGCTGAATTATCCGATCTAGATAGGACATACATATCTAGCGTTGAGCGTGGTCAACGAAATATAAGCTTGGTTAACATTTGTAAGCTTGCGACCGCACTTAATATCCCCCGTTCAAAATTATTAGAGTTTTAAATAGAAATTACTGGAATTAGCTGATGTATATAAAAGATGAGTTGCAACAAAAGTTTGAGGAGTTAGAAAGAAGAACAGTAAGTGATTCTTTTGGTGGCGAAGCTATTGAAGGTAGAGCACCTGTTTTTGCGTTTAAACCTATTATGCATTGGGCTGCTTATAACCATGGAAGGTTTGAAGAACCACTTTCAAGAAATCTTGATGCCATAAAAAACAGTATGAGCGCTAAATGTTTCAAATACACTATGGAATGCCTTGGTAGGTTTGCTTTTTGTATTGAACTAACAAATTTAAGTATCACTTCTACAAAGATGAAAACACGGTGGGTATTGGGTCGAATTACCAAAACACGACAAGGTACATTCGAAAATTTTGAAGGTGATTTTAGTCCAGGTCAAGATGAGCGGTCATCGACATTTAACGAGTGCTATTCGATTTTCAATAAATGCATACAGCTACTAGCGAACTCTGCGAGCCATAGAGATATGATGGACAAGTTATCAGACCAAAAAAGAAGCGGTACCCCTTATGAGAGCGTATTCACTTATTTAGATCAGAGTTTAGGCGCTGTACATATAGCTTCCAATATCAGACTAGTTGAACTTACTGACATAGAGTGGTTGATAACTGCTCGACCTTTAATCAAGCCTAGCTTACGTATTGATGCTGATGGAAATAAAACCAAATGTGTAGAAAAAATAGCAACCAAATGTTACAAAACTGATCGTTCTCAAACTGGCGAAGTGCAGACAAATAGAGCGAAGCGGTGGGAATGCTTAAATGTTGATTTTCAACATGCAACTATAGAAGAATGCTGGTCGGTTGAAAGAAAGTTGCTAAATGATGTAGCTCACTTCCGCGGTTTCCCCATGGTTGTAAAGGAAAAGTTAATTCAATCTGGATTATTTGGTGAGCAAGGGTACACATTATGCCCTATAACACTTAAGCCAATGATATTTGAAGATTTACTTGGTGGAGGGGGGCATGGTGAGTCACAGTTTCAAGTCGGTCACATGATGCCATTGAAAGCCGGCGGTAACCATGAAGGTGACAATATTGAATGGATTTCTAATGACGGGAATAGAATACAAGGAAGCCTAAATATCCAGGAGACTAGAGAGATGCTTGCTGGAATATTTGAAAGGATGTCTGAAAAAGAGCTAATATAACCCACCAACAATGCAGGTCCTGAATTGCTATGTTATCATTACATAAAATGAAAATGCCAATTCAGGACCAATATGAAATTAACACTAAATTCAGCTTTTACAGAAATTAGAAACTATCTTGCAGGTAAAGCCGTGGGCATTACTAGAGATCAATCTCTCATGCATGAGGTTGTAAAGTCGCTGTTCTGTAAAGTAAATGTTATCGGCAGCATGAAGGAAAGACCTGATAACGAAAGGTTATCGATTATTTATCGTGAAGCATTTAGCGAAATAAAGTCCAAAATTCAGTCTATTTTTTCAAGCGATGAAGAACTCCTACTAGACCCCGATTCAATAGCATTTATTCATGACATTTTAGATCAAGTAGATTTGGATGATCCACATAACGACCCTCTTAGTGAGCTATATCAAACATTTGTAAGCTCAGATGCAAGAGGGGCTGAAGGTCAGTTTTTCACTCCAACTGAAGCTGTAAGTTGGATTGTTGATGCTATTGCACCACAAGAAGGTGAAAAAATCATAGATCCAGCCTGCGGTGCTGGTAGCTTTTTAAGCTTTTCTGCACGGTACTTAAAAACTAATGGAGTATCACCTAGAAAAATAAATGACTGTTTATTTGGTATAGAAAAGGATGAGTATTTATCAAAGTTAGCCAATACGCATATAGCTCTATCAACTTTAAATCAAAGTAACGTAGTTTGTGCCGATTCGATTGAAAGAAAAGATAAGAATAATCTAGATATTCCTTTCGAGTTAGATGAGAGTTTTGACATTGTATTAGCGAACCCGCCATTTGGAGCGAAAATTAAAATAGGAAGTGACGACACTAAGAAAAAATTTGATTTAGCTCATCGTTGGACGAAAAATAAATTAACAGGTTCATACGAAAGAACTGATAAAATAGCTGCAAATCCCTCACCCCAAATTCTATTCTTAGAGTTGTGTCTAAAGTTATTAAAGGTAGGTGGAAGGATGGGGATTGTTGTGCCAGAAAGCATGCTGTCTAGCTCATCTGGTGGCCATGTGATTCAATACCTCCTTCAGTATTCAGATTTAAATGCTGTTATTGGCATGCCTGAGAATTTATTTAAAACATCAGGCAAAGGGGGGACACATACAAAAACATGTTTGGTTATAGCAACAAAAAAAGAAAATGATATTAATGATAGATCATTATTTATGGCAGAGGCCAAGTGGTGTGGTCACGATAGCAGAGGTAATCAGATTCCGCATAATGATTTGCCTAGAATATTAAATAATTATTTAAAAAACGATCTTGCAACAGATCCTCAAGCCCATCTTGGTCACTATCTTAAACAGAGTGATATAAAAGACCTAGTTCTAGCACCTAGATATTATAACCCTGAACCAGCCTTGGCCCTTAGAGCACTCAAAGATACTCATGACTTGATTAGTTTAGGTGATCTTATTTCCAAAGGTATCATAGATATAAAAACTGGTGATGAAGTAGGTAAGCTTGCTTATGGCACTGGTAACATTCCTTTCATTAGAACCTCTGATATATCGAATTGGGAAATAAAATTAGACCCTAAACATGGAATGTCAGAAGAGATCTATAGCAAGTATGCAAAAAAACAAGATGTTCAAGAGGGGGACATCTTTATGGTTAAAGATGGCACATATTTGATTGGAACTTGCGCTTTTGTATCCAAGTACGATAAAAAAATAGTTTATCAAAGCCATTTGTACAAAATTAGAATAACGAATAAAGATATAATGTCGCCTTACCTTTTATTGGCAGCTCTATCATCGAAACCAGTGATAGATCAAATACAATCGAAAAGGTTTACACAAGATATTATAGATTCTTTGGGTAAGCGTATAAATGAATTGATCTTACCTATTCCTAAAGATGAAGAGCGTAAAAAAAATATCACTTCAATGGTGGAGAAATCTATTAATGACCGTATAGAATCACGTGAATTAGCACGAAACGCAAAGACATTAATTTGTAGTTAATAGTTAATTTTTTTGAGGAGAGTAAGCATAGAATTCAAATGTAATTGACATAGGCCATTGGATTATGCAATTACTGTAATGAAATATGCTAGCTTGCTTAAAGCCTCTCTTCGCTCTTCCAGATAATCATACTGATCATAGATCCCTTCAACCCCCTTCAATTTGTGATTCAAGCATCTCTCGGCGACTTCGCCGGGAGTACCTTGTTTTGCCAGTAACGTACGGCAAGTACGGCGCAGGTCATGTACGGTGAAGTGCAGCATATCGCCCATCAAATTAGGTGGTTGTTTCTTTTTGCCAGCTTCATGACCAAATAGCTTAGTAATCGCTCTATTGAGTGTGTCAGGCCCCATGTGTGGGCTCTTGCTAGCTCTTCTGCTAGGAAATACATACTCAGAGCCAAATCCTCTTATCTTCAACTCCTCAAGCCATTCCAATACTTCTGATGCCAATGGAATAGTAAAGCCGACATTGGTTTTGCTACGCTCTTTTGGCAAATGCCACAAGCCTTTCCCAAGCTCAAACTCTTCCCATTTAGCTTCACACAATTCAGATTTACGCACCCCTAAACAAACCAATAATGCACATGCTAGATAATTATCGCGGCTAAAGTTGGTGCTATTTTTTCTCGCGATACGAAAGAACTGCTTTAATTCATCTTCGCTCAAGAAGCGATCTTTACTTTGCTCTATGCCGCCAGCATCTCTCACAGTAAATGCAGAGGCCGGATTACCTTGAAGAAGGTCAAGCTTCATCCCGTGATTAAAAAGCTGCTTACAGTGGCCTAGAGCGTCATTGGCAATGGTTGGGCGACCGGAATCATTAATTGCTGTGATTGCTGTGCGAATATCACGGGCAGTAATTCTATCGAGAGGGATGTCACCGATGTGTGGGGCAATATCTTTGGTGTAAACACGTTTTGGGATATTCGGGTGTTTAAGGCGCTTAACTAAGGTTGGGTACCAATCTTCAAATAAGTCATTAACGGTTTTAATATTTTCTTGTTCGGCACGTTTTCGTTGCAAGAGGGGATCAAAACCCTCTCTCACTTGCTTCATTTTGGTCGCGGCTTCTAGGCGAGCATCTGATAAGGAGAGATCTTTAACTTTACCTAGTGTCATTTCATGGCGCTTTTTATTGGAGGTAAAGCGTAGCATCCAGCTAGCGATGCCGGACGCGGGAACCACCAAGTACAAGCCCTCACCATCAGCATGACGCTGTGTTTTCTCGCTACCAGCCTTAATGAGCGCTTCTACTTTTTTAACCGTTAACTTAGCCATAACCACTCCTAATAATGCATGATTTCAGTGGTTAGTATCTTACCCACCACTCGCCTTTGCGATAAGTCTATCATACCCACCACTTTAACCACCACTTGGCGGTGGTTAAAGGTGTATTAAGGAATACGGTGATGGAAATTGATTTAAGGTAAGTTATTGTATTTTAACTGTTTGAATGCAATAAAATACAGTTGTAACTATTATTCAATATTTTGGATCTGCTCACGCATCTGTTCGATAAGAACTTTAAGCTCAACGCCCGATGCTGTGATGTCTGTGCTGATAGACTTAGATGCTAGCGTGTTTGATTCACGGTTGAACTCTTGCATCATGAAGTCAAGTTTACGGCCACAAGCGCCACCTTTCTTCAATACTACATTCGCTTCTTTCACGTGAGAGTCTAGGCGGTCTAGTTCTTCTGCTACGTCTGACTTCTGAGCCAGTAGGATAAGCTCTTGCTCAACGCGAGAACCTTCAAGTTCAATCTTCGCATCTTCAAATTTGGTAAGAAGACGCTCACGTTGCCATTCTAGGATCTCAGGCATGCGTGCACGAACTTTAACGACTTCTTCAGTGATTGCATCTAAACGCTGAACGATGAGCGCTTTCATGTTTTCGCCTTCACGAGCACGAGCGTCAATGAACTCTGCGATTGCATCGTTGAATGCTTCAAGTAGATCTTTGTTGATGGCATCCATGTCTTGCTCTGGCGTTTCCATTACGCCAGGCCAGTTCATGATTTGGAATGGGTTCAAACGGCTGTCTTCACCTGTCATCGTCATTACTTGGTTAGCAGCATTGATTACTTGCTGAGCCAAACCTTCGTTAATGCTTAGCTCGCCTTTCGCTGCTGGGTTTGCTTCAAAACGTAGGTTACATTCAACCTTGCCGCGAGCTAGACGCTTACGGAAACGCTCGCGTAGGATTGGCTCTAAACCACGGAACTGTTCAGGCATACGGAAGTAAGTTTCTAGGTAGCGTTGGTTTACACTACGGATTTCCCATACTGCTGTACCCCAATCGCCTTTTACTTCTTTGCGCGCGTACGCGGTCATACTATAAATCATCGAATTTTCCTGTCTTTTATCATTCTGAAAATAACGCGCACGCATAGTATCACGATATGGTGTGCTCCCGAAGCTTGTCGATTTTCCGTTATAAATAGCCTTCACGGTAAGTATCTTTGAGTCGTAAGTCGCCTTAAGTAGTAGGCCACTTTGAATGGTAAATAGATTTGAAAGATAAACTGCTATATAATCTTGCCCCAATCAAAACTGTCTCACCCCTTTCTTAGGTGATGCACTCTTTCGATAGTAAATCACTTCAGACTGTTAATAAGGTAGATACCAATGCGTCCAAATGACCGCGCTGTAGATCAAATTCGTCCAATTAAAATTACTCGTAACTACACTGCTTATGCTGAAGGTTCTGTATTAGTTGAGTTCGGCAACACTAAAGTTCTATGTAATGCGACGGTAGAAGAAAACGTACCGCGTTGGTTGAAAGGCCAAGGAAAGGGTTGGGTAACGGCTGAATACGGCATGCTTCCACGTGCAACGCACACTCGTAACCGTCGTGAAGCGGCGAGCGGTAAGCAAGGTGGTCGTACGATGGAAATCCAACGTCTGATCGCGCGTAGCCTACGTGCAGTTGTTGATTTAAAAGTAATGGGTGAAATCATGATCACTGTTGATTGTGATGTTATCCAAGCTGACGGCGGCACTCGTACTGCTTCTATCTCAGGTGCAAGCGTTGCAATGGCGGATGCAATCAACAGCCTACTAGCAAGCGGTAAACTGAAAAAGAACCCGATGAAAGGCCATGTAGCGGCAGTTTCAGTGGGCATCGTTGGTGCACAAGCACTGTGTGACCTTGAGTACGTTGAAGACTCAGCAGCTGATACCGATATGAACGTTGTAATGACGGAAGACGGTAAGATGATTGAGATTCAAGGCACCGCAGAAGGCGAACCGTTCAGTCACGAAGAGCTGATGCAGCTTTTAGCTCTGGCGAATAAGGGCATTACTGATATCGTCGAAGCGCAGAAGTCGGCGTTAGCAGAATAGTTTTTAATAGCTCCCAATTTGGGGGCTATTTTTTTGTCTGTAAAACTCGAAAGGGTAGTGCAGAGCGTAAGTTAAGTTTTATTGAATAAACGTAGAGGAAAAACATGAAAGCATATCAACGTGAATTTATTGAATTTGCACTAGAGAAAGAAGTACTTAAGTTTGGTGAGTTTACTTTAAAGTCTGGCCGTAAGAGCCCTTACTTCTTTAATGCTGGATTGTTTAATACAGGTCGTGATCTAGCACGCTTAGGTCGCTTCTACGCAGCAGCATTAGCAGATTCAGGTATTGAGTTCGATGTACTATTTGGCCCTGCGTACAAGGGTATCCCAATCGCAACAACAACAGCGGTTGCACTAGCGGATCACCATGATGTGGACACGCCTTACTGCTTCAACCGTAAAGAAGCGAAAAACCACGGTGAAGGTGGCAACCTAGTGGGTAGCGAACTTGAAGGTCGCATCATGTTAGTTGATGACGTGATCACTGCTGGTACTGCGATTCGTGAGTCGATGGAAATCATCCAAGCAAACGGCGCTGATTTAGCGGGTGTGCTTGTTGCTATCGACCGTCAAGAGAAGGGCAAAGGAGAGTTGTCTGCGATTCAAGAAGTTGAGCGTGACTTTGGTTGTGCGATTATCTCAATCGTTAGCCTGACTGACTTGGTTACTTTCCTTGAAGAGAAAGGCACCGACGCAGCACACCTAGAGTCAGTAAAAGCGTACCGAGCTCAATACGGAATCTAATTCGTAAACTGAAGAAGTTGAACCTAATAGTTTAGTGCCTTAGGTTTAGAGCTTAAAAAAGAAAAATGCCCGAGAGATGAAACTCTTTCGGGCATTTTTTTACTTAAATCTTATTGGACAGAACAAGGCTCGCTTACTTGTAACGAATGCCTTTTTCCGCTTCTGGATCTTCCATGGTTTTGAAGCGCTTGTGTAGCCACATCCATTGTTCTGGGGCTCTTAAGATAATCTTCTCAAGATAGCGGTTCATATACGCTGCTGCCGCTTTTTCATCTTTCTGCGGATAGTTATCTTCGATTGATTCGTCGGCCATGATTTCATATTTACCGTCGGCATTTCTAAAGCCAGACCCAATAACGACCGCGCATCGACTGGTGTAAGCTAAAATGCTGGTTCCAGTGGTGGTGCTTGCATCCTCTACTGCAAAGAAAGGTACGAATACAGATTTATTGCGACCGTAGTCATGATCAGGGAGATAGAATAGGCGATCTCCGTTACGCAGAACACGTATCATCTTTTTCACATCTTTACGATCAATAGTCAGATTGCCATTGTGGGTTCGGCCCCAAAACTGAATAAGGTTATATACAGCGTTGTTGTGTGGGCGATACACGCCATATCCATGTTGTCCGAGTACGGCAAAAGCGCGAGCGGTAATTTCAAGGTTGAGAGCGTGCACACAACAAAGTAGAACGCCTTTACCGTTTTTGCTATGCGATCTCATTACTGCAGTATCTTTATCAACCAGCAACATTTTAAATCGCCACGTAGGCCAAAACCAAGTAATGCCGGTTTCAATCAACGCTAATCCAGTATTTTTGAAGTTTTCTTTAACTAATTGATTTATTTCTTCTATGGGCTTTTCAGGAAAGGCTAGCTCCATATTACGAGTTGCAATATCAACCCGTTTTTTACCAAAACGCACGCCTAGTAAGCCAAGTCGCTGCCCTAAGGAGAGCAACACACGGTAAGGTAGCAGGTTAACAATTAGAGCCAACAACCCAAAGCCTAGCCATACGGGCCAGTATTTAGGGTGCAGCAGTAAGAGTGAAAATTCAGGCTTATCATATGTGGTTTTGTTCATATATTTGGCTTAATGCTGATTACTATTCGATTTGTACACTCAGAAGTGCCCAATACTCTTCAAAGTTCGCTGTCGGTTGATATTTGAAGTCCGAGCGAACAAATCGATTTAAACTTCCTTCAACCTGACCTAACAATTGAGCCGCTAAGATTTTTTCATCAACCGGGAATGACTTCCCTTCGCGAAGCTTTCTTTCTCGTAGAATTTGACGAAGTTGCGTCTCAATACGTTCGAAAAGCTGATTGATGCGATCGCGCAGGCGTTCATTTTCAAACATTAGAGCATGACCAGACAAAATTCGAGTTAGGCCTGGGTTACGTTCTGAGAAAACCAAGATAAGTTGTAGCACTAGGCGTATGCGCTCTAGTGTGTCTTTCTCTTCATCTAGAATACGGTTGATTCGAGACATCAACGCTTCTTCAATGAACTCGATCAAGCCTTCAAACATGCGAGCTTTGCTTGGGAAGTGGCGGTATAACGCAGCTTCAGAAACACCAACTTGCTTGGCCAACTTTACCGTTGTGATACGAGAAGCACCTTCGGTCGATTCCAACATTTGTGCTAGAGCTTGCAGGATTTCTTCACGACGGTTTGATTTTCGAGTACCGGCCATCTATTTACTTCCTTTCCTAAAGATGAGGATTGAGTGAAGCAGGATTATAAACACCATTCAATTCTGTTCCTAGTTTTGTAAGACCTAGGTCAACAGAATCGAGAGGTGTCAGCGTATTGTCAGGGTAAAATTGTGCGTTTATACGTCAATAAGCTGTTGGATCTGATTAAGGATCTGGAAACCAAGAGAGTCTTTGCTATCTAGAGGTAGAGATTTATCGCCACCTTTCCAATAAAGGTGCAACTCATTACTACTACTATTAAAGCCTTGGCCTTCGACAGAGACATCGTTAGCACAAATCATATCGAGGTTCTTTCTTTCCAATTTTCCGCGCGCATACTTCTCGACATCTTGAGTTTCTGCTGCGAAGCCGACAGTAAATGGACGATCTTCAGTCATTGAGGCAACGGAAGCCACAATGTCTGGGTTCTTAACCATTTGAATGGTCATGTCATCTTTACTATCGACTTTTTTAAGCTTCTGGTCTGCAATGGTCTCTGGGCGGTAATCGGCAACCGCAGCGCAGCTGATGAAAATATCATGCTGAGCAGCATTGGCATTCACGGCATCAAACATCTGTTGTGCGCTGTCTACATCAATGCGATTAACCTGATTTGGTGTCGCGAGTGATACAGGGCCACTAATTAGAGTTACCGTAGCACCTTGTTTCGCGGCCGCTTCAGCCAGTGCATAGCCCATCTTGCCCGAGCTATGATTGGTAATGTAACGAACTGGGTCGATCGCTTCGCGAGTTGGACCCGCAGTAATTAACACCGAACGGCCAGTCAGAGGTTTAGGTTGGAAGAAGTCTTCACAACGATGGACCAGTTGCATTGGCTCTAACATACGCCCCATACCAACATCGCCACAGGCCTGTTCACCAGCTGCCGGACCCCAGATTTCACATCCACGACGTTTTAGCGTTGCGATGTTCTCTTGAGTTGCAGGGTGGCTGTACATTTGTTGGTTCATTGCTGGGGATACCGCAACTGGCGCATCGGTTGCTAAAACCAAAGTGGTCAGTAGGTCGTTACCCATGCCTGCGGTCATACGCGCAATAAGGTCTGCGGTTGCGGGTGCTAATAAGACTAGGTCAGCCCATTTCGCCAGTTCGATGTGCCCCATGGAAGCTTCAGCAGCAGGATCAAGCAAACTATCAGACACTGGCCTTCCAGAGACAGCTTGCATGGTGAGAGGAGTAATGAACTCCTTAGCCGCATTAGTCATGACGACTTGTACCTGCGCACCACGTTCGATTAAGCGTCGAGTCAGTTCGGCACATTTATAAGCTGCGATACCACCACTAATGCCAAGTAGGATTTTTTTTCCAGCTAGGCCTTGTTGGTCAGCGTTATCCAGTTGATTAACCAATGTTTGCATGATTCTGTTCCTTAATTTCTCTGGGACTAACGATATCAGAACAAAGGATTAGTGCCTAGAAGCAGAATTGGAACAGGTTTGACACTCATCAAGTTGATGTTATCAAACTTATCAATTACACGGTTTTGCTAGGCATTAGTCTTCTTTATAAAGCTGTGGAAGCTCTCCGTAGACAAACGGATTAGGCTGATGGATCGTATTCATCACCCTAGATAGCCTTTATATGCCTATAAGTAAAATGCCTGTTGAGTCGATGCCAAGAGAAAAGTTACTGAGTAGAGGCCCCGACTCCTTAAGTGATGCGGAGTTGTTAGCTATATTTCTTCGAACGGGCACACAAGGAATGAATGTTTTAGAGCTATCAGACAAGTTGATCAAAGATTTTGGTTCGCTTCGCCATCTTTTTTCTGCAACGGAGGCTGAGTTTTGTGCCCATAAAGGGATGGGGCAGGCGAAATATGTCCAGTTGCAGGCTGTTTTGGAGATGACGCAACGTTATTTGGCCGAGACTTTATCTCGAGGGGATGCACTAACTAGCCCAAGTCACACCAAGTTGTATCTTTCGAGTATATTGCGTGATCGCCAGCGAGAAGCCTTCTACATATTGTTCCTAGATAACCAAAACAGAGTAATAAAAGATGAAGTGATGTTTGAAGGAACCATCGATGCAGCATCTGTTTACCCGAGAGAAGTGGTTAAACGGGCACTTCATCATAATGCTGCCGCTTTAATCCTAGCGCACAACCATCCTTCCGGTGTCGCAGAGCCAAGCCAAGCAGATAGGCGAATTACACGTAGATTAACCGACGCATTGGCACTAGTGGACATCCGAATTCTCGACCATTTTGTCGTTGGAGATGGCGAAGTTATCTCTTTTGCAGAGCGCGGATGGATTTGAATCACATTTTAGGTTGTTAGTTGCGTTAAATCTGCTATCATTCCGCCCACATTTTAGAACCTTAAATCAGCTCTGATTACTCAAATAGCTGCCCTGTTCAAAAAAAGATCACGAAATCCTTAAAAAGGATCTGTTCGGGTCTTGAGCAATGCATGTCAAGTTAGTATAATACGCGACCTTTGATAGCCTTGAATGGATTTTCCATTATGGTTTTTACCTCTATTTTCAGAATTGATAGAGAGGTTCGGCCACCAAGGTTGATATCGAGCTGAAACGATTTGGAGAGACATTCATGTCCCGAGTATGTCAAGTAACTGGTAAGCGTCCAGTAACGGGTAACAACCGTTCACACGCACGCAATGCTACCAAGCGTCGTTTTCTGCCGAACCTACAAACTCACCGTTTCTGGGTAGAGAGCGAAAAACGTTTTGTTAAACTACGTCTAACTGCTAAAGGCATGCGTATTATTGATAAGAAAGGCATCGATGCTGTTCTTGTTGATATCCGTGCACGTGGCGAAAACGTTTAAGAGGAATTAAGCAATGGCTAAAGGCATTCGTGAGAAAATCCGTCTAGTATCTTCTGCTGGAACTGGTCACTTCTACACAACTGACAAGAACAAGCGTAACATGCCAGGCAAATTTGAGATCAAAAAGTTTGATCCAGTAGTTCGCCAGCACGTTATGTACAAAGAAGCTAAAATCAAGTAATTGATAGCCCCTTTGCCTCTTCTTTTATAGAAGAATAAATTAAAAACCCAGCTTATAGCTGGGTTTTTTTATATCTAAAATTTGAGTAACTCAATTATTCTTGTTTGATATAGCGTCTGATAGATAGAAAACCGTACAACATAGAAAGTATTGCCACTTTCACGATATACTGATTACTCAATAGGTTAGATGAGCAGAATCATATGAGATATCGTGGACGCCGGTGGAACAACATACTCATGTTTAGTGTGATCGCTTTTATTGGCGTGTTAAACCTTCCAACTTTGATCAAAACGTACCTTATCGAGCCCGAACCTGAAGTTAAGATCAGCGGTTCTTATCCTTCTCTTTTAAATCCAGCAGCTGAGCTTCAAGCTTTGCATTTTGCTAATTGGTCAGTTGTAGTAGAAGACGATCATTGGGCTTATCAATTTAAAGACACAGTGCTTCCTCAAACTACCAGTGCACAAGAGCTGTCACAGAGGTGGCAGGAACTTGTGGGCACCGAAATTGACTCTCAAACCTATACCGACCTCTCACCACAATTGAATACCCCGCATACCATTGAGGTTTGGTATCAAGACCAAGAAGAGCCCCAGCGTATTACCTATTATCAACTTGCTGAGTTTTGGTTGCTAAAAAACTGGAATGATCAGTGGCTGGCGGTGTCTATTGAAGAGAGCTACTTGTTTCCAAGCTTTGGCTCAGGAGATTCATTTAAATCAGACCATCTCTTTAAAGCAGACAAGCTATCTAGATCAGACAAATCACCTAAATCGGACGACTAACTATGCCTGAATTACCCGAAGTTGAAGTAAGCCGCATGGGGATCTCGCCTCATTTAGTCGGTGAGAAGATTAAAACTCTGACTTTTCGTACACCTAAACTGCGTTGGGATATCCCTCAAGAACTTAAGCTATTAGAAGGGCAGGTGATTCGCTCTATTTCACGCCGAGCGAAGTACCTATTGATAGAAACCGATACCGGAACAGCCATTGTTCACCTCGGTATGTCTGGCTCACTGCGCGTGTTAGATGCAGACTTCCCGCCAGCAAAACACGATCACGTGGATCTTAAGTTAACCAATGGCAAGATATTGCGTTACAACGATCCGCGTCGCTTTGGTGCGTGGTTATGGTCGGCGCCTGATGAGATACATACTGTATTACTGGGTTCTGGTCCTGAGCCACTAACTGACGACTTCAACGCAGATTACATTGCTGAGAAAGCAGAAAAGCGTAAGGTTGCCGTCAAACAGTTCATTATGGACAACAAAGTAGTGGTAGGTGTGGGGAATATCTACGCCAATGAAGCGCTGTTTTCTTCACGAATTCATCCACTTCGCCCAGCAAGCAAAGTGACAAAACAAGAGTGGATCTTGTTAACCAAAGAGATCAAACAAGTACTCGCTACCGCCATCAAACAAGGTGGCACCACACTCAAAGACTTCGCCCAAGCGGATGGAAAACCGGGATATTTTGCTCAAGAGCTGCAGGTTTATGGTAAGGCTGGTGAACAGTGTCCGAGTTGTAGTGAGAAGCTTGAAGAGCAAAAAATCGGACAGAGGAATACGTTTTTTTGTTCTCAATGTCAGGTATAGATGTATAGCTCTCAATACAGAGCTTGATATTACTTGAAGCTGTGTCTAGGGCACTTTATCTGATAAAATGTCAAGTCACCCCTTTGATTTATAGTTTGAATTATGTCGTCTTCATTTCTAAAGGCAGAGTCTATATCTAGAGCTTTGTTGCTAATTCCTTACCTATGGTTAGCTATTGGTATTATTTGGATGCCTCAGGGCAGCAAACCTTTGGTCGCTTTGGTTTTGGTCGCAGCTATCGCCCAGTTAGCGGTAAAGGGCTTTTCTCAGGTTAAAGAAAATCTGAAAACTAATATGTGGTTATGGGGCGTGTGGCTAGCTTTGATGTTCACCATTGTTAGCTACATAACTTATGGGGCAAGTTCTCAAGAATTAAGAGGTTTATTATTGACACTTGTTTTACTGATCGTTCTTCCTCAGTCTTATATAGTAAATATTCGTTGGGTTCAATATTTATTATTTTCAGCAGCGTTGGCTTGTTGGGCATTATCTTGTTGGTATTCTATGATCGAACCTACCCCACGAGGTCATTGGCCGGTAAACCCGATTCCATTAGCTATGCACCAAGGCCTCGTTTCTGTGCTTTCCATTGGCGCACTGTTGACGACATTTAAAGGCAAACGAAGCGGTTTACTTGCCGTCAGTGCCATCATATCAGGCTTGTCGGTATTGTTAACCCAGTCAAGGGGGGGGATCTTAGCTCTAGCTTGTTGTTACTTTTTGGTGGCGGTTAGTGTTGTCGTTCAAAAAAAGGGCAGTTTTAAAATTATCGTCATCTCCTTTTTAGTGCTCTTCGGTTCGGCGTTATTGGCTAAGGATGCGCTTATCAAACGATATCAAGAAACGGAGGCCGAGTTTTATCAAATGAACCATGGCAATCGAGATACTTCGATTGGTTTAAGGCTACAAATGTACCAAGCGGGTTTGGAGCTCTTTGCTAGTCACCCCATGTTAGGTCATGGAGAATTCACACGTGAGTATGCAGAAGATAACCTAACTGGTTATACACCGACCGGTTATCATTTTATCTCACAAGCACATTTACATAATAACTACATTGATAAACTGGCTCGTTCAGGGGTGATCGGTTTTATATTTTTGTTATATTTACTTTTTTATCCAATTTATTTTGGAATAAAAAAGCATCCGCAATGTGTTTGGCTATTGAGCTTACCCGCAATTTATTATGCTTTGACCAGTGTCACCGATTCGCCGTTTAGAAATGGCGACACCACGGTTGTCTATTTGGTTGTGATTGGCACACTCATGCACTATGCAAGTAGGAAAGTTAAGGTTGAAATAAATAACAGTGATGATAACGAAATATAAGCAATCACGATGAAATTATTCTATTATCTAAAACATGCCTTGCTCTCTATCGCACCTCGTTTGTATTTTTCAAAACAGTTTGAAAAGCTGGAAAAGTCATATTCCGGTCAAGCTGACTATATAAAAACCAGAGTAAATTATTATGTGAAAGGGCTCGGCGACTTTGATAAGGCTAGTCTAAGCTGCGAGATTAGTAATTATTCTCGAAAAGGCTACACATCTTATTTCTTTGATCTTAAAGAGTTTCTTCATTATTTTCCAAAGTACTTTCGTTTCAGTTACTACTTTGGTGATGAAACGCATATAGAGCCAGTTCCAACGTTATTTAAAGCTCGTCCGATTGCTGGGAACAATAGTAACTCTGTACTATTTAAATTAGATAAGCGTCGTCATTTCCGATTCGTGGATGATAGCTTAAGTTTTTCTGATAAAAAAAATATGGCCGTATTTCGTGGTGCTGTGACTCAACCACATAGAATTCGTTTTATGAAAACTCTGTATGGTCATCCACTGATGAATGCAGGTCAATCGAATACTTCAGAGCAAAACCCAGAGTGGCAACAACCATTTATGACAGTCGAAGAGCAGCTTCAATACAAATTCATTATTTGTCTTGAAGGGAACGATGTTGCATCAAACTTGAAATGGGCAATGTCTTCAAACTCACTTGTCGTTACTCCAAAAATGAAATTTGAAACGTGGTTTATGGAAGGCACTCTGCAGCCAGGCATACATTATGTAGAGGTGAAGGATGACTGGTCGGATTTTGAGCAAAAAATTAAATACTATTTAGACAACCCTAAAGAGTCTGAACAGATGATCAAAAATGCGCATGAATACCTTGCTCCTTTCCAAGATGAACAACTAGAAAAATTGGTTTGCATTAAAACACTTCAAGAATATTTTAGACTATCTGGTCAAGCTATTAACGAACACGCTATTAACGAGCAAGACAAATGAAAATTCTGATTATTGGCCCGTCATGGGTTGGAGACATGGTGATGTCTCAAGGCTTATATGTTGAGTTACAAAGACAGTATCCTGACGCAAAAATTGATGTTTTAGCGCCAGCATGGTGTAAGCCTATTTTGGAAAGAATGCCACAAGTCAATCAAGCTCTTGAAATGCCATTAGGGCATGGGCAATTTGATCTGAAATCTCGTTATAAGATCGGCAAATCGTTGAGGGAAGTACAGTACGATAAAGCGTACGTATTACCTAACTCCGCGAAATCAGCTTTAATTCCCCTGTTTGCACGCGTTCCTGAACGAGTTGGCTGGAAAGGTGAAATGCGTTTTGGTTTGCTTAATAACGTTAGAACCAATAAAAAAGCGTTTCAATACATGTTAGAGCGATATGTAGCGTTAGCGCACCCTAAAGCTGAAATGACGGGTAGTGGTTGTTTAGGTGAATTGTCATCATTACCTTTTCCAAGCCTACAAGTTGTTGACTCCAGCCAACAAAAGGCTATGGAGCAATTTGGTTTAAACAATCAAAGGCCTGTCCTTGGTTTATGTCCTGGTGCTGAGTTTGGCCCTGCGAAACGTTGGCCTGATAATCACTTTGCAACAGCAGCGACAGCGATGATAAAGCAAGGTTACCAAGTGTGGTTGTTTGGCTCGGCTAAAGATCGTGAAGTAACCCAAAAGATAATCGAACAAGTCCCTGTTAATATGCAGCAGCATTGCTTCAATTTAGCTGGAGATACGAGCTTAATTCAGGCTGTAGACTTGATCGGGGCTTGTCGTACTGTCGTTAGTAATGATTCTGGGCTGATGCATGTGGCCGCCGCGGTGGGCTGTAATGTCGTGGCTGTTTATGGCTCTAGTTCACCTAAATATACGCCTCCGCTAACGAACAAACTGGCGATCATCAATACCGATATTGAGTGCCGACCTTGCTTTGAACGAACTTGTCCCAAGCAGCACCTAAAGTGCCTAACTGAGTTAATGCCGAGTAGAGTCATTAGTGCTATTGAGCAGTTTGATGTAATTTCCCAAGGTAAAATATAAATAAGGTCGTCATATGAGCACTGTCGTTCGTTGGGCCTATACCGCGTTACTTTTCCTTGTAAGCCCTATCCTGCTTTGGGGCTTATATCGTTCCAAAGCAAACAAACCACCTTTTGGTCGTCGTTGGAAAGAGCATTTCGGGTTTACACCGTCGATCAATAATAGACAGTCGGGCGTGATCTGGCTTCATGCTGTTTCAGTAGGGGAAGTGCTGGCGAGTAAGAAGTTAGTTGAACAACTGGCGATACAAAACCCAGATAAAAGAATACTGATCACTACAACAACGAGTACAGGCGCTGAGCAGGTCGAAAAGATGAGCGGTTCGATTAGCCATCGTTATATGCCTATTGATTTTAGTTGGTGTGTTCAACGTTTTATCAACCGCGTTCAGCCAGATAACATGCTCATTATTGAAACGGAATTATGGCCAAACACCATTAACACCGTTGCTAAAAATGATGTTCCGATGATATTAGTTAATGGACGATTATCCGAAAAATCAGCCAGTAATTATCAAAAAATGAGTTCGTTAATTTATCCGACTATCTCTAAGTTAAATTTAATATTGACAGTACACTCTGATGATAAATCTCGATTTGAGTTACTAGGTGCGCCGAGCGAAAAAGTCATTGTCACAGGGTCAATTAAGTACGATGTGTCGATTGATAATAATGTAATCGCACAAGGCGAGCATCTTAAAGATATTTTGGGGCAGGGTAGGCAGATTGTTGTCGCCGCGAGCACTCATGCGGGCGAAGATGAACAAATTTTTAGAGCTTACCAACAAGCCAAAATCCAACGGCCAGAATTGCTGTTAGTGATAGTGCCTCGTCACCCTGAACGGTTTGATTCAGTTGCTGAATTGGCCAAAAACCAAGGCTTAGTTTTGGTTCGTCGAACCGAAGTTGTTGACGAGATACCGCTCGATGTCGACGTCTACTTGGGGGATACGATGGGAGAGCTTATGGTTATGCTTTCTGCGAGCGATCTTGTTTTTATGGGAGGAAGCCTACTTGGAAAGAAAGTAGGAGGACATAACTTCATCGAACCTGCGCTGCTTCAAAAATACTGCTTAACAGGGCCGAGCTATTTCAATTTTGCAGACCTGGCGAATCAATTGATCGACTCGAGCGCACTGTCTGTTGTAGCCGATGAGAATGAGCTTGCTTTACAAATGATCAGTGCATTATCCAAGCCTAAAGAGTTAATTGAAAAAGGGCGAATAGGCTATGGTATAGTTCAACAGAATCAAGGTGCGTTACAACAAACACTCCAATTGATACATCATTCAGCCACCAATAATCAGTCAACCAATATTGAGACATCACCATGATCAAAACTTTTGTTATTCATGTAAGCAAAGGCTACGAAGAACGTAGAAAACATATAGATAAGCACCTGCCAGAAGTGGGCATCACTGATTACGAATATATGTTAGCTGGTGATATCGATGATCTATCTGATGAGGTTAGAAATGGTTTTTTTGACGACTCACTGAGGCTCCCTGAGAAGTCTTGCTTTTATAAGCACTACTTAGTGATGAAAAAAGTCGTAGAAGAACAAATTCCACAAGTATTAGTGTTAGAAGATGATGCTTTTTTAAATAGCGACTTTATTGAGCAACTAGAAGCTTTCCAAAATGAACTTCGTGGTGAAGAAAAGTATCTTGTAAATATTGAAGAGGCATCGAGCTTAGTACCTGCATCAGTAAGAGTTCCAAATCAACATCTGTACTTGTGTAAAACGAACAAGCTTACTGGTGGTTTGCTTTATGACCTTAGTTTTGCTCGTGCAATGGTAGAGCATATGGAAAGCAATATAACTGACGCACCTATTGATGGTTATATTGGTAATGAGCGAACGACATTAGAGTACAATATTTTTTGGACACACCCACCTTTGGTTCGTCAGGGTAGTAAAACCGGTGCATTTGATAGTGAGTTGAGTGGTAGAACCTCAGGACTTTATGCGACGGTTAGAAGTTGGTTTAAAGAGGGATACCGAACTCATGTTCGAAGCCATGTCAGCAGCAAGCACAAAGCACTTTTTAAAAATATTACGAAGTACTAAATTATGAAATCAGAATTGGCTAGAAAACACTTAACATTTGTCATTTATGGCAATGATAGAACTTACTATCAAGGCGCAAGATTTTGCATTTTGTCTTTTTTAGCCAATTGGGTTGAGGCAAATGGAACTAGGCCTGAAATTTCTGTTCTAGCAGAAGAGCCTGAGCACTTCGCTAATATGCCAATTAAAGTGTTTCCGATATCGCCAGCTCAAAAGGCTGAATGGAGTCTAGGCAATACTTATCACTTCAGAATCAAGAACCGCGGCTTAAAATATCTTTGCGATAATTTAGAGTTGAGTCCTGAAGATAAACTGCTTTTTTTAGATACAGATACGTACTTTAACGTGCCAACAAACGTTTATTTCGACTCTATATCGGATAAAAACGCGTTACTGTTTTGCTCAGAAGTGAACATCAATACTTTGCCAAGCACCAATGAATACGCACATATCAGAGATAGAGATATAAAGCTTATGGATGGCAGTGTCTACCGCACCAATCCAGACTCAGTTATGTGGGCGTCGGCAGTCATCGGTATCACCGGGAAACACACATCAGCTTTTGATTATGCCGATGTGTTGATTCAAGCGTTACGTCAAGAAGGGTGTGAGGCACACACTCTAGAACAGTTTGCGTTATCTGAAGCGCTCTCTACACAGGTGAATATTGAACCAGCGAAAGCTTGGCTCAATCATTATTCAACGAGTGGACGAAAAGACTGGGCGAGAACGGTGTTGGAACAGTTCTTTGAAGAACACGGAGATAAACCATTTGAAGAGCAAATACGCTTAGCTAAAGAAGTGTCCTTCAAGCGCCCTCTTGCTGAAGTGATTCGAGGGCATATCTATAAAAAGAAAAAGAAACTTCGTAAGTTATTTGGTTTGAAAGAAGAATAAATCATAGACTCTCAAGGGTACTCACTTTGTACCCTTGTTCAATTTGTGAAAAATCAAAGTGCTGAGCATCAATCCTTCCTAATCGAACTTCTTTTTCGAATGAGCGCTTAAGTCGCTTTAAATTACTCTCTTTCCAGCTATTACCTGTTTGCGTTAGGCATTTATCAAAATCGATAATCCAAACCTTGCCTGCTTTATCAACGAGAATGTTATGGATATTGAGGTCGGTATGATTGACCCCGGCATCGTGCATTTTTCGAATTTGATGACCAATATCGTTGAAATGGGAATCGGATAGTTTTTTGTTTGATAGTATCTTTACTAAGTCTTCTGCGTCGGAAATCTTTTCAATTAAAATATCGGCTTTGTAAACGAGCCCTTCTTGCGAAACTTTCGCAGCAACGGGTGTCGGGACATTAACTTTATGTGTGGCTAGAAGCTCAAGTAACATTAGCTCTTGGTATGCTCGTGAGTTCTCTAATCCAGTAAATAAATAGCTGTCTCTAACTAGCTTTCCAAACAAGCCGCCGCGATGATAATGTCGAAGAGCGAAATTGCTTTTTTCTCCCTTAACAAACCATGTTGTTCCTCTACCTTGAGCGTGCCCCAGTATTGCTTGATTCGCCTTCCAATAATCCACAGAAAAAGCCAATTCAACGTCTTCGGTGAGTAATTTAGGATTATACCAGTACGTTGTTTTATGGATTTGCTTTGTTGTAAACATGAATCACTGTCTCGTATTGGGGAGTTTATGGCATACTTGGTAGAACAGTATATCAAACGCCGAACAGATTAATGAACGATTCATGTAGTTACCAAAAAATATTAGTTGTTGCCACTCATTGCATTGGTGATAGTTTGTTGATCTCTGCTTTTACCCATAGTCTGAGAAAAGCGTTTCCGACCGCAACAATAGATGTTTTAGTTAATGCTAGAGGGGAGATGGTTTTTGGTACCAATCCAGACGTTGACTCTTTAGTTGAAATTCCGCCAAGAGCATCCGTTAAGGACTATTACCGGATTTTAAAAACGCATGGTCGATATGATTTAGTCGTCAATGAAATGCTTAATGATAGAACAGCTATCTATAGTTTTATCTTTGGTAAGAAAAGACTTGGTGCAATTGATGAATCGCTTTCTGGCGCCTGGGTTAAAAAGTTAATTTATACTCATTACATTAAAGAACAGCATCGCTTTGAGCATAAAATGAGTCGCGTTGCTCGTATGCTGGATACCATAGATGTTAATTGTATTGCACGGCTAGTCTCTCCCGAAGAGTTATTACCTTCAGTGGTTCAAAAGAGATTGCCATCAAACTACATTGTTGTGCATGCGCCATCCTCCAACGAAATTAAGCAGTGGCCAGTCTCGTATTGGGTTGAAGTCATCAATCGTCTGATATCTGCAGGTTATAATATTGTCTTATCTGGCGCTAAATTAGAACGAGACGAGACCATTGTTGAACAAATCATTAGCCAAGTTCCTGAATCGAATCAACTGGTCAGTGTTTTGGGGGAGTTATCATTAGCTCAAACCTCTGTATTAATAAAACACAGTGATGGTTTTGTTGGACCTGATAGTGGCCCGGGTCACCTCGCATCAGGTTACTCTATCCCAATTGTATCTATTATTAGCGTAGCGCCAGCAAGCATGTGGTCACCTTGGCCATATGAAGAGCCAATTGATGTAACGAACAATTTATACAGCAATGGTGTTAGCTCCCAAAGAGTCGCCAATATTAGACTTGTGCAATCTGAACGTAACTGCGTCCCTTGTTATAAAAACAGATGTCAAATTAGCGATGATGTCTATTCGCCATGCCTTCAAGATATCAAGCCAGATAACGTTGTTTCTGCTGTTCTAGAAATGATGCCATTGGAATCGATCAATGAATAACGCTCTTTCTGCTCCAAAATCTATTTGTATTCTGCGTTTATCTGCCATTGGTGACGTTTGTCATGCCCTTTCTGTGGTGCAACTTATTCAAGCTACCTATCCAGAATGTCAGATCACGTGGGTGATGGGAAAAATCGAAGCTCAATTACTTGGTGATATACCTGGAATTCAAGTTGTAGTGTTTGATAAAAAACGCGGCCTAAAAGGAATGAAAGAAGTATGGAGAGCCCTGCGTTCAACTCGGTTTGATTATTTGCTGCATATGCAAGTTGCATTAAGAGCCAGCCTGTTAACGATCGGAGTAAAGGCAAAAGTAAAACTTGGTTTTAGTTGGACACGTGCCAAAGAGGGGCAGTGGCTCTTTACCAATCGCAAGCTACCAAAAACGGACGCATCTCATGTGTTAGATAATTTCTCTGAATTTGCTTACTTTTTGGGGTGTCCTAAGCAGATACCGACATGGGATCTTGCTTTGTCTGATGAAGACCAAAAACTATCGATGGAGCTTGCGCATGAGCCGTATATTGTTATTAGCCCTGCCGCGAGTAAAGATGAGAGAAACTGGTTAGTTGAGCGCTATGCCGCTGTCGCCGATCACGCTTATCAGTTAGGCTTTAAAGTGGTTTTTTGTGGTGCTCCAACGGATAGAGAGCGCAATTTAACTGACAATATATCTCTGCACATGACATCACCTTGTATTAACTTAGTAGGCTCAACCTCGTTAAAGCAGCTTACCGCAGTTATTGGTCAATCCAGTGTAGTGATCGCTCCTGATTCAGGGCCTGCACACATTGCGACGACTCAAGGTGTCCCCGTGATTGGTTTGTATGCGCACAGTAACCCAATGCGAACAGGGCCTTACCATAGTTTAGACAGTGTGGTTTCTGTCTATGAACAGATTGCTGAAGAGCAACACGGTAAAGCGGTTGACGAGCTTCCATGGGGAACCCGAGTAAAAGGAAAAGATCTTATGGCTCTTATTTCTACAGAATCGGTGATTGAGCAGCTAGACCGTGTATTAGGCCGATTGAAAAACAAGAAAACATCCAGTGAATAAAGGAATGTCATGAAAATAGCAGTATACCCAGGTACTTTTGATCCAGTGACTAACGGCCATTATGACTTAATTAAACGAGCCGCATGTATGTTTGAAAAACTTGTCATTGGTGTCGCAGAGAGCCCAAGTAAAGCCACCTTATTTAGCTTAGATGAGCGTGTGGCCTTATTGCGAGAAACTTGCCATGAATTACCTAATGTTTCCGTTGAAGGTTTTAGCGGTTTACTGGTTGATTTCGCGACCGAGCAAAACGCCTCAATTTTGGTGCGTGGCTTAAGAACGACAATGGACTTTGAGTATGAATTTGGTTTGACGACAATGTATCGTCGATTAAAACCAGAACTAGAGAGCCTGTTTTTGACACCTTCAGAAGAGTTTGCTTTTTTATCATCAACATTGGTTCGTGAAGTCGCTATTCATGGTGGAGAAATAGAGCAATTTGTTCCAGGGTGTGTTCATCAAGCTGTTGTCGCTAAAGTAAAAGCTTTTAAAAATTAAGTGATTATGAATATTTTAATGTATACAAGAGCCACGTTACCTGTGGTGAATTATGGTGGAACCGAACGAGTCATTTGGGACTTAGTTTATGCTTTGCATCTTGCCGGGCACCGAGTGACGCTGCTCGCTGGTAAAGGAACAAAGTGTGATTGGGCGAGAGTCATAGAGTATCAACCGAATGTACCACTGCAAAGTCAGCTTCCAAATGATATTGATGTTGTGCATTTCCACTCTGATCTTGAGCCTATCTCTTATCCCTACATTTTAACGCAGCATGGTAATTCAGACGGCCCAATTGACCCTAATACTGTTTTTGTTTCATCTCAGCACGCAAAAAATCATGGTGCACAAGCTTATGTGTACAATGGCTTGAATTGGGATAACTACCAAAAGCCTAACTTTAACTTGCAACGAGAACGTTTCCATTTTCTTGGGAAAGCGGCGTGGCGAGTTAAAAATGTTCAAGGTGCCATTGATATTACCAAGAAAGCTGGCCAGCAGCTTGATGTCTTGGGCGGGCATCGCTTGAACCTAAAAATGGGTTTCAGGTTAACGTTAGATCGTCATGTTCGTTTTTTAGGGATGGTGGACGATACAACGAAATCTCAGATCATGACTCAGTCAAAAGGTCTGATATTCCCCGTGACTTGGCATGAACCGTTTGGCTTAGCGATTACAGAGAGTTTGTATTTTGGTTGTCCAGTGTTTGGTACACCCTATGGCTCACTGCCGGAATTAGTTTCTAGTGAGGTAGGTCTTTTATCGAGCTGTGAACAAGAGCTCGTAGAAGGGATCTTAAATTCTGACACCTATGATTCAGCTCGTTGTAATGAATACGCGAGAGATCAATTCAATGCCAATGTCATGGCTGCAGCGTATGTTAGTTATTACGAGAAGGTAGTTGAAGGTAATAAAGCCAATAGTGCATTAGGAAGTATTGTCGAGTCTTTTAAAAGGTTGCCTTATGAACGATAAATTGAAGCCAAAACTGGTTTTTGTAGGCTACAAGCAACAGTATGAAAAACTAGAAATTGATGTGCTATCGTCTGATTATGAAAAGCATCATATTTTCTTAAGCAAGTGGTTAGTGAAATTAATTTCCTTTTTATTTTTCTACAGTAAAAAACACTATCATGAGGCTTATGGAGCGATCATAAGACGAAAAATAAAGGCGCTAAATGGCTTTGATGTCATATTCACAACCGACTCTTTGAGAGACATTAAGTCAATATCAAAGGTTAGTGGGAGGAAGATTATTCTTTTTAGGAATATTACAGATGGGAGCTTGAACCATCTTTTAGATGATTTTGAAATATATACGTTTGATGAGGGTGATGCAAAAAAATACAACTTTAAGCATGCTTATTCTCCGATGCCTCAACTAAAAATTATTGATGAGATAGCAAAATCCTCTGATTACGATGTGTCTTTTGTGGGGGTGGATAAAGGAAGGAAAGAAAAGGTTCAAAAAATAGAAGAGGCATTGGGTGATTTTAAGTGCAACTTTATTGTGTTTGACAAAAAACCTTCTTATTCCTATGTTGAATACCTAACCGTGATGCTCAATACCAAATGTGTACTGGAAATTGTTCTTGATGGACAGACGTCTGATACTATGAGGGTTAAAGAAGCGTTATACGCCAGAAAGAAAGTTATCACGAATAATACGAGTCTTTATAATCACCCTTTATACTCAAAAGATAATTTCCTTATATTTGACTCTCTAAATGAACTCGCAAATCATATTGAGGAATTTATCTCTGGTGACTTTGATGAATCAGTTTTGATTAAGCTTGAAGATTACACAGTTGATGGTTTTTATCATAACCTATTATTTAGTCAAAAATAATGAGACGAATAAATCCGCCTTCTAAGAAGGCGGATAATCTTTAATAAATTAGAAGATATGTGTTAATAACCCACATATGGGTCTTGTCCGTTTCTACGTGTTTTTAATAACTTTAAAATCCACATGTACTGCTCCGGTTTCGGATTAACAAAACCTTCAACGACTTCATTCATTGCCCTAGCGTCTTGATGTTCATCGCCGGATAACTCAATGGGTGCTTTGATTTCAATTTCGTATTTACCCGTCTCAATATTATAGCTGGCAAAGGTTGGAACGATCTTCGCTCGGCTTACTTTTGCTAGTTTTCCAAGTCCAGGCAAGGTTGCTTTTTCAGTCGCAAAGAAGTCTGAGAATACACTTTGTTCTGGGCCATGGTCTTGATCTGGCAGGTAATATCCCAAGTAGCCATCTTTGACTGATTTGATAAAAGGCTTAATGCCGCCACTGCGATCATAAACTCGTCCGCCATACTGAACTCTTTGTTTGTGCATTAACCAGTCGGTCAGGGGGTTTTTCTGGCTATTGGCCATCGCAGAAACGGGTAAGCCTCTTGAAGCTAAAAGGATTGCCGGAATGTCTATGCACCAAGAGTGAGGTACGAGCAAAATAGCACTTTGATTGTCTTGCTGTAGCTGCTGTAAGTGTTCTAATCCAATGATTTCTGAGTGTCTTTCAAGCCAGCGTTTACTGCGTAATGATATGGCAGGAAAACCAAGTAAAAAGGCGCCAGCAGTTGTTAGGCAATTGGTTAGAATGGTTTCACGCTCTTGAACAGACTTTTCTGGAAAACAAAGCGCGAGGTTTATACGTGCCTTTTGTACTGAGCCACGTTGCTTTTTCGCCATTTTTGTCGCCACGAATTTTGCTATGGCTACTCGAATCGAGTTTGGCAGCAAAGAAATGGGCAGACATAGGCATAGCCCGAGCCAAGTTCCCCAGTATTTTGGTGATAATAACGCACTGATGAATTTGGGGTTGTATGCTTTAGGATCGTAGTCGTCGCGTTGAGTTGTCACTGTAAACCTTTAACTGGCGATATATATTGAACAAGCTAACAGTATACCGTTAGCTTGTTTTCGGGAGAGTGTAATCTAGCGATTAACTGACTGCATGTACTCGCTGACGCCTTCAGCAACCGATTTAAATTGAACATCGCAACCGGCATTACGCAACTTAGTTAAATCAGCTTGAGTAAACTCTTGGTAAGCGCCTTTCAAATGCTCAGGGAATGGGATGGTTTCAATCTCTCCCTTACCGTGATGTTTAATCACCGCTTTTGCGACTTCTTCAAATGATTCGGCATTACCTGTACCTAGGTTGAAGATACCTGATACGCCATTTTTTAAGAACCACAGGTTTACGGCCGCAACATCACCAACATACACAAAATCACGCTTGAAGGTTTCGCTTCCTGCGAATAATTTCGGGTTTTCACCGGCGTTCATTTGATTGTTTAGGTGGAATGCGACAGAAGCCATGCTGCCTTTGTGCTGTTCACGTGGACCGTAGACATTGAAGTATCGAAAACCAGTGATTTGAGAAAGCGTTTCGTTGTGCGCGGCTGCATCTGCAGTTAAGCGACGCACATAGTTATCAAATTGCTGTTTTGAATAGCCGTATACGTTTAGCGCGCCTTCGTACTGCGGCTCTTCGATAAAGGTATCGGTTTCACCATAAGTGGCAGCAGAAGAAGCATACAAGAAGGGGATCTCGCGCTCGATACAGTAATGCAGTAACTCTTTCGAGTATTCGTAGTTGTTTAGCATCATGTATTTGCCATCCCACTCTGTGGTCGCAGAACATGCACCTTCATGGAAAATAGCCTCAATATGACCGAAATCATCACCAGCCATAACTTGAGTTAGAAAGTCATCACGATCCATGTAATCGGTGATATCTAGATCAACCAGGTTCTTAAATTTTTTGCCATCTTTTAAGTTGTCGACAACTAGAATATCGTTGTGGCCTGCTTCATTGAGCGCCTTAACAATATTGCTGCCAATCATGCCTGCACCACCAGTTACGATAATCATATTTCTTCCTACTTTTTTGAATACAAACTCACACGAGTATAGCAAGGAACAAACGAAGCGAGCTAGCGGAATAATTCTTTAATTCTAGTGTGATATGATTGTGTTAATCTAGTCATTATTACCTACTCAAAACACGATCTTATCGGTCTTAGTATGAAAGATTCTACGTCTTCGACTTTTGTTTGTAGGCTGGCTTACGCGCGACATGAGAGTTGTTTGGTCGCAATTGATTTTGAACTATTTTAGTTGCTTAAGCATTTGAGCTGGTATTACGTATCGAACTATCCTTCGAATAGTAAGAAATAGATTTACAAAATTAGAAGAACTTTTCCTTTGAATTTTAGGGTTTTAGAAATCTTATGAAGATATTAGTTACAGGCGGCGCTGGCTTCATCGGTTCAGCTGTCATTCGTCACATTATAAATAATACATCTAGCAGCGTCGTGAATGTTGATAAGTTGACTTATGCGGGTAACTTAGAGTCTCTTGTTGACGTGGGAGAGCACGAGCGCTATGCATTTGAAGCGGTGGATATTTGTAATCGTACTGAGCTAGACCGTATTTTTGAGCTGCATAAGCCTGATGCAGTAATGCACTTGGCTGCTGAATCTCATGTTGACCGTTCGATTGACGGCCCTGCTGCATTTATCGAAACTAATATTGTTGGTACATATACATTGCTTGAAGCAACTAGAGCCTATTGGAATGAGCTTTCTGAAAGTGATAAAGCTGCTTTTCGTTTCCACCATATCTCTACTGACGAAGTCTATGGCGACTTAGAAGGTACGGATGACTTGTTTACCGAGACGACGTCGTATGAGCCATCAAGCCCATACTCAGCTTCGAAAGCTTCTTCTGATCATCTCGTCCGAGCTTGGCTACGCACCTATGGTTTACCAACCGTCGTAACTAATTGCTCAAATAACTACGGCCATTACCATTTCCCTGAAAAATTGATCCCATTGATGATCTTGAATGCACTCGATGGAAAACCTCTGCCAGTGTATGGCAACGGTATGCAAATCCGTGATTGGTTGTTTGTCGAAGACCACGCTCGAGCGTTGTACAAGGTGGTCACTGAAGGTGAGGTAGGTGAAACCTATAACATTGGTGGTCACAATGAAAAAGCAAACATTGATGTAGTAAAAACGATCTGTACATTACTTGAAGAGTTGGTGCCCAATAAGCCAGAAGGTGTGGGTAACTATCTTGACTTAATCACTTATGTCACTGATAGGCCTGGGCATGATGTACGCTACGCCATCGATGCGTCAAAGATTGAACGAGAATTGGGTTGGAAGCCAGAAGAAACTTTCGAATCAGGTATTCGTAAAACTGTCGAGTGGTACTTAGATAATAAACAATGGTGGTCACGCGTATTAGATGGCTCTTACGCTGGTGAACGCTTAGGTGTTTCTTCAGATTTAGTTGTAAATGGTAAGGTTGATAAGTAATGAAAGGGATTGTTCTTGCTGGAGGCTCAGGCACGCGGTTGTATCCACTCACTCGCGGCGTATCAAAACAGCTTTTGCCCATCTACGATAAGCCGATGGTTTTTTACCCAATCTCGACGTTAATGCTAGCTGGTATCAAAGATATTTTAATTATTACGACACCTGAAGATAACGCTGGTTTCCAACGCCTACTTGGTGATGGCTCAGATTTTGGCATCAACCTTGAGTATGCAATTCAACCAAGCCCAGATGGTTTAGCGCAAGCCTTTATCATAGGTGAAGAGTTTATTGGTGATGACAGTGTTTGTTTGGTGTTAGGGGATAACATCTTCTACGGACAGTCTTTTTCTAGAACTCTACAAAATGCAGCTTCAAAAGAGTCTGGAGCAACTGTTTTTGGTTATCCAGTCAAAGATCCTGAGCGTTTTGGTGTGGTCGAATTTGACGAAAAAATGAGAGCTGTTTCGATCGAAGAAAAGCCTGATGTGCCAAAATCTAGCTATGCGGTAACTGGTTTGTATTTCTACGATAATCGAGTTGTAGAAATGGCAAAAAAAGTAAAGCCATCTCATCGAGGTGAGTTAGAAATTACCACTATCAATGAAATGTACCTAAACGATGGCTCGCTGAATGTAGAGCTATTAGGTCGTGGTTTTGCGTGGCTAGATACAGGTACTCACGAAAGCCTTCATGAGGCTTCATCTTTTGTGCAAACCATCGAAAATGTACAAGGGCTAAAGGTTGCTTGTTTAGAAGAAATAGCTTGGCGTAATGGGTGGTTAAGTAGCCAGGATATATCAAACTTAGCAAAGCCTATGCTAAAGAATGAGTATGGACAATATCTAGAGAGGCTTGTAAACAGTGAAAGCAACTAAGACTAAATTAAAAGACATTTTGATAATTGAGCCTAAAGTTTTTGAAGATGAGAGAGGCTTTTTTATGGAAAGCTTCAATCATTCAAACTTTGAAAAATTAATTGGCCGAAGCGTTCAATTTGTTCAAGATAACCACTCTAAATCAGGTAAGGCTGTGCTTCGAGGCCTGCATTATCAAATACAGCACCCGCAAGGCAAACTTGTTCGAGTTGTCCGTGGAAAAGTTTTAGATGTCGTGGTCGATCTACGGGCTGACTCTCCAACCTATAAACAGTGGCAATCGTTTGAACTGAGTCAGGAGAATAAGAAGCAATTATGGATCCCTGAGGGTTTTGCTCATGGTTTTCTGACGTTGACAGATGAAGTCGAGTTTTTGTATAAAACAACCGATTATTACTTCCCACAAAGTGAACGTTCTATTGCCTGGAATGATCCAGAATTAAAGATCGATTGGCAATTAGATGAAGAAAGTTTGATCGTTTCAGATAAAGACAAGAATGGGCTGCTACTTAAAGATGCTGAGCATTTCTAAAAATAAGGTTTTATAAGATGACAACGCAATTATTTGTTCCAAAGTTTCGTGTTGATGAGTGTCTAGAGCATGTAAGAGAGTGCCTAGAAAAAGGCTGGACAGGAATGGGCTTTAAAACTGTCGAAATTGAGGATGAATGGAAAAAGTATACTAGCCTACCTCATGCTCACTTTTTGAGTTCAGCAACAGCGGGCCTTCACCTCGCATTTGAAGTCTTGAAGCGTGCGCATAATTGGAGTGATGGCGATGAAGTTATATCTGCATCTTTAACATTTGTCTCTACTAACCACGCTATTAAGTACGCTGGTCTAGAGCCTATTTTTGCTGATGTTGATGAGTACTTATGCTTAGACCCTCAGAGTATTGAAGAAAAGATAACAGATAAGACTAAAGCTGTTGTTTTTGTGGGGCTAGGTGGAAATACTGGTCAACTTGAAGCGGTGGCAAAGCTGTGTAAAGAGCGTGGGTTGGCTCTAGTATTAGATGCGGCGCACATGGCCGGGTCAAGGTTTGAGGGAAAGCACGTAGGTTATAATGCTGATGTCACCGTGTTTAGTTATCAAGCTGTAAAAAATATGCCTACAGCTGACTCTGGAATGATTTGTTTCCAGAACCCAGAATATGATGCGTTAGCACGTAAACTAACTTGGTTGGGTATTAATAAAGATACTTACGCGCGTACAGCCGCACAAGGTGCTTATAAGTGGAAATATGATGTTGAAGATTTAGGCTTTAAATATCATGGCAACTCAATTATGGCCGGTATGGCTTTAGTTGCACTTAAATACTTGGATAATGATAATTCTTATCGCAGACAGTTAGCTAAGTGGTATCGTGAAGAGTTATCTGAATGTGATAATGTAAAAATAGTTCCGATTGCTCAAGGGTGTGAATCATCGACACATTTACTTCAAATACGAGTTTCAAATCGAGATGAGTTACTAATCAAGCTAAATGAAAATGATATCTATCCAGGTGTGCATTATACAGATAATTCAGAGTACAAAATGTATGAAAAATCTGGTCGTTGCCCAAAAGCTTTGATAGCAAGTAATGAAATCATTTCATTGCCAATGCATATGGGCATAACAAGGCATGATGTAGTAAATGTAGTAAACATGGTGAAAAAGTACAGTAAATAAACTGTCTGCCATGTAGCTATAGCTAATTCGACCAGATGTGAACAGGTCGATCTATCTGTTTAGTGGCGATATACTGAACCACTAAACGGATAGGGATACTAATGCTAATGAAAACACGTGACAAGATTGTTTACGCAGCTCTAGAGCTTTTTAATGAGCACGGCGAGCGTAGTATTACGACCAATCATATTGCTGAACACATCGAAATCAGCCCCGGAAACCTCTACTACCACTTCCGCAACAAACAAGAAATTGTACGTGATATCTTTACTCTCTACTCGACAGAGTTACTTGAAAGATTTACTCCGATTCAAGGGCAGCAAGAAAGCCTGACGCTACTAAAGAGCTACTTAGATTCCATCTTCACGCTGATGTGGAAGTATCGATTCTTCTATGCAAATTTGCCTGAAATATTGTCACGTGATGAAAAGCTGCACCTTGATTACATGGCCGTTCAAGAAAAGCTGCAAACGAATCTTGTGGATATTATGAGAGCATTTGTTGAGTTGAATTTGCTAAAGGCAACAGATGCAGAAATGAAGTCGATGGTCACATCTCTTCACTTGATCGCATCAGGTTGGTTGGCGTATCAGTCCGCGATGTCGCCAAAAGCTCAAATTACTGAACAAGTTGTTCACCAAGGAATGCTGCAGATGATCGCAACCGTTAAACCGATTGCAACGACTCAAGGCTTTGAGCAACTGACATTGCTAGAAGATGGTGTGAGAGCGCTGAACAGTAAATAAAAGCGAAGGTGTGGGTAAGCGGTAAGTGGGATTCGGGTAACGAGAGCGGGAAAGCACAGATTCGAGTGGTGGGATATAAATCGCGACGTCATTCCCTACAGCGAGGAACGAGCGTGATAGGGAATCTTTTTATGTCAGGGCTCGAAAGATGACTCACGGCAATGTGAGATAGAGATTCCAGATATTTCGTCCCTCAATTCAGGAATGACTGAGTTTGATAAATGCGAATTCAGAGATTTTCAGCTCTTTGGGCTTGCTCTTCGCATCTCGGTTACTTATATCTCGTATCTGTTTTTACCTAACTAACCATCTTTTCGGATTTTGAGCTTGGCTGTTTCTACGAATTTCAAAGTACAGCGATGGGCGGGTTTGTCCGCCAGTGTCACCTGCAAGCGCAATAGCCTCACCCGCTTTCACCTTGTCACCTTCTTTCTTTAAAAGCGCTTGGTTAAAGCCATAGAGCGTCATGTCGCCTTTACCGTGGTCCAGCAGTACCACTAAACCATAACCACGCAAGTACTCGGCAAATACGACCGTTCCCGAGTAGACGGATTTTACTTGTTGACCGTATTTCGCTTTGATCACCATGCCTTTCCAATTTACTTGACCAGTTTGGCGTGAGCCGTAGTTATGCAGAACTTTATCTTTGATTGGCCAAGGCAGTTTACCTTTACGTTTGGCTAAGCCATCCATAGGGACAGCATTGCGTCTCTCTCGTGCGGCTTTTTCTGCTTTCGCTATTTCGGCTTTTAGGCGAGTTTCATTACGTTGAAGTTCGGCTAAGTAATTTTTGTCGCCAGAGATGTTTTTCTTAATACTGCCGACGGTCTTTTTACGCTGTGTTTGGGTCTGCGATAGTTTGTTGCGCTTTGCTACCTGTTGATTTAACAGCGCTGCTATTTGTTCTTGCTCAAGTTGGCGTTGCTTATGGCTTTCTTCTAATTCAAGTTGAGTTTGTTCGATCGTTTTGATTGTTGCAGAACGCGCTTTGGCGAGGTGTTGGTAATAGTGACTAATGCGGTCTTCTTCAACGCCAGTATTTAAGATGTGAGAAGAGGCTTTGGCTCTGCTGGTCATGTAGTAAGTCTGAATCAGCTGCTCTAACTTATCGGTATGGGCTTTTTTCTGTACTGTAAGCGCTTTAATCTTATTATCTAAGCTAGCAACATTAGCATTGGCGGTATTGAGTTGTTTTTTACTTGTTTTAATGGCTTTTTCAAGCAAGGAGATAGAGAGCTCTTGTTGCTTGAGGTTTGCTTGTAAATTGTCGAGCTTCTTCTGTTGTGAGGATAGTGTTTTTTGTTGACGATATATCTCACTCGACACACCTTTCAGCTCCCCTTTCGATGCGGCAAGTGGCGATGCAGAGAAAAGAACAGCGCAAAGGCTGGCAGATATCAAAAGAACAGTGCTAATTACTTGGACTGGTTTCATCATTATCGTCATGTTGCTCTTATTAGTTTTCAGCATCTGCTCTTAAGTCTTTCGTATCTTGGCTCATCGAACCTAGAATCAGCTCTTATATTCCATCACCATGAATGAAATTTTGCGAGCGACCATTGAAGCCTTGGTCCATATCTAAAGATGGTTTATCTGTTTTCGGTTTTCCGACAATTTTTGCAGGAACGCCTGCGACTGTTGTATGAGGTGGTACGGCTTGTAGTACAACAGAGCATGAGCCAATCTTCGCGCCTTCACCTACTTCAATGTTGCCGAGTATTTTAGCACCGGCCCCAATCATTACGCCTTCGCGGATTTTGGGGTGACGGTCGCCGCCTTCTTTACCAGTACCACCAAGGGTAACGTCTTGAAGGATCGATACATCATTTTCGACGATAGCAGTTTCACCAATCACGATACCAGTGGCGTGGTCGAGCATGATAGCTTTACCGATACGAGCCGCTGGGTGAATATCAACTTGGCAAGCAACTGAAATTTGGTTTTGTAGGTAAGTAGCAAGTGCGATACGCCCTTGTTTCCACAACCAGTTAGCTACTCGGTAACCTTGCAGAGCGTGGTAGCCTTTCAGATAAAGTAGAGGCATCGAGTACATCTCGACCGCAGGGTCTCGATTTACCGTCGCGCAAATATCACAAGCTGCCGCATCAATAATCGATTGATCCTGCTTAAATGCTTGTTCAACCACTTCACGTACTGCCATTGCAGGCATTGAAGCCGTCTTTAGCTTGTTTGCTAGGATGTAGCTAAGGGCTGCGCCTAAACTTTCATGGTTGATGATCGTGGCATGATAAAAACTCGCAAGCATAGGTTCTTGCTCAGACTGCTGTCGAGCTTCCTTCACTATGCATTGCCAAACTTTTTGCTGTTCACAGTGTTTCATTTTTCCATCCATTCTTTTAAATCAGATACGCGTAGCGAGATGATAGATACGAAGAGCTTAGAAAAGCCAATTAGCGTAAATGAGATTCCAGATACTTCATTCTTCAATGACGAGCATTATACTAACGTCATCTTCAAGAGTGAGGTACGAGCGAGTTGGAGAACTTTGTTCGGGTCATTTACTTTATGCTATTCGCATCTTGGTTACCCGTACCTCTAACTCTCTTCGTATCTCGCTTACTCTAATTTCGTATCTGCTCTTACTATCTTTCTGACTTTTTGTCTCTAGCAAGCAGATCTTGTGCTGCTAGGTGTGCATCTTTCCCTTGATACAACACTTGATAAATCTGTTCAACAATGGGCATTTCAACGCCCATACGTTCTGATAGTAACCAAACTTCTTTGGTGTTGCGATAACCTTCCACTACTTGGCCAATTTCTTCTTGTGCTGTATCTACATCTTTACCTGCGCCAAGTGCCAAACCAAAGCGACGGTTACGTGATTGGTTATCAGTACAGGTTAGCACTAGGTCACCCAATCCAGCCATGCCCATGAAGGTTTCTGGTTGCGCACCAAGAGCTGCGCCTAGTCGACTCATCTCAGCTAGACCGCGAGTGATAAGTGCAGTACGTGCATTGGCACCAAAACCAATACCATCCGACATGCCAGCACCAATGGCGATAACGTTTTTAACCGCGCCACCAAGCTGCATGCCAATAAAATCTGAATTTGCGTACACACGGAACGTTTTGCCACAGTGAATCTTTTCTTGAAGTTGCTCAAGGAATTCTGCATCAGGGGAAGCCACAGAGATTGCCGTTGGCATACCCATCGCTAGCTCTTTGGCGAAGGTAGGTCCTGATAGAACTGCTAACGAGTACCCATCACCAAGCACATCGTGAGCGACATCTTTAAGTAGGCGGCCTGTTTCTGGCTCCAAGCCTTTTGTTGCCCAGCAGATACGAGAACAATCTGTTAAGTGAGGCTTAAGGCTATTTAAAACGATACCAAATACGTGGCTAGGGACGACAACAAGAAGATCACGACTTGCTGTTACTGCCTTCTCAAGGTCTGATTCGATGATTAGGCTTTCTGGGAAGTCGATATGCGGTAGAAACTCATTATTTGCGCGCTCGGATTCGAGGCGAGCCATGTGAACAGGATCATGCCCCCACAGAACAACGTTTGCACCGTTACGCGCTAGAGAGATAGCTAAAGATGTTCCGTAAGAACCTGCGCCAATTACTGCCATGGCGATCTCTTTGCCATAAGCGTTTGTCGAGTCAGTTGTTTCTGTCATGCTTCCACCTAAAAATAATGAGGGAAATCGAAGAGTCTTGGAAAAGCTATCCACTAAAATCAGAGGAGCTTTCAATTTTAATACAGTGTAAAGAAAAAATGCACATCGCAGAAGTTGCGATGTGCATTTAAAAGCTAACTAGCGCTTGAATCGTTAGAGTTAAGCTCTAGTTTGAGACTTAAGCTTGTTCGCCTTCAGCTTGTTGAGCTTGGTTTTGTAGGTAGTTCATGAACAAAGCATCAAAGTTAACTGGTGCTAGGTTCAGTTGTGGGAACGTACCTTTAACCACTAGGCTAGAAATTGTTTCACGAGCGTATGGGAACAAGATGTTCGGGCAGAATGCACCTAGGCAGTGAGCTAGTTGCCCTGCTTCCATTTCGCTTGCAGAGAAGATGCCGCCTTGTTGAACTTCACAAAGGAATGCAGTGTCTTCTGCGTTCTTAACTGTAACCGTTAGGCGTAGGATTACTTCGTACACGCCTTCGCCAAGCTCACGGCTTTGAGTGTCTAGGTCCAGTTTTACATCTGGGTTCCACTCTTTTTGAAACATGTCTGGAGAGTTTGGCGCTTCGAAAGATACGTCTTTTAGGAAGATACGTTGGATTGCGAAGTTCTGTTGTGCGTCTTGTTGTGCTGCTTCAGCCATTTTCTTGTCCTTAAAAATTTATAATTAGGTTTCGTTCGCCATCTCTGTTGAACAAAACCTTAAAGTCATATTCGTTTAGTTAGGTCAGCTTACCTTTAACTACTTTTTACCTTTCACCAAAGGTAGGTTAGCTTCGCTCCAAGCCACTAAGCCGCTTTTCAGCACGCTTACGTTTTCGAAACCAGCTTTAACCAGTAGGTTAGCGCTTTCTTGAGCTGTTTGACCTGTCTTACATACTACGATGATTGGGTCGGCTTTGTGGCTTTCAAGGCTACCAAAGCTATTTGCTTTGATATCTGACGGCAAAATGTGAACTGCGTCAGTAATATGCCCCTTTTTGAACTCATCTTTAGTACGAATATCAACCACAACACCGTTTTCACGGTTAATCATGTGTGTGGTTTGCGCAGCCGTGATCTCTTTGTAAGCTGCGTTTGATGTCTTGATAACGTTCGCAATGATGGCAACAACCAAGCCGATCCATACGATGGCTAAAATCATATTCTCTTGAACAAATGGAACTAACTCTTGCATATCTTGAACTCTTATTCGTTATTGGGCGAAAAATTATAGGGTAGGAGTATAGCTATAAAGGGGGGGAGAATACAGAGGAAGCATATTGTTGTGTGTGAGTTAATGTATTAATGGGGGATATATACTAATTGCTTATGATTTATCCATTTACTTGATTGAAGTTATTAATTATGATGTACAAACAGTTACTTAAGCTGAGTGGCTGGTAGGGTCTATGTAATTAGTCTCTATTATAAACGTTTATATTATTGGAAATCATTATGAAAAAGATGGCTCTAGCAGCTGCATTAGCAGTTAGCTTCTCAGGTGGTGCTTTTGCAGCAACAGAAACTGCAGTAGCGGGCGCTGGTGCTGGTACTAGTGGTGCGGCAGCCGGTGCAGGCGCATCTGCAGTTGCAGCAGGTACAGCTACAACTGTTGCAGTAACGACAGCAGCAGTAGCAGCGGCAGCAGCAGTAGCCGTTGCTTCTAACGAAAGCGGTGCAACGACTACAACAACAACTCGATAATTTTTGAGTTGGTGTTTAAAACCATTTTGTGTGAAAGCATAAAGTGGTTTTTTTATATCAGATTTTCATATTGGATATCAGCAACCAGATTGCTAGGAAGCCGAACTCGTCATGCTTAAACTTCTAATCATATCTCTTGGTCTTTTTCTTGCGGGTTGTTCTCAGCAGTTTCAAGACGTTAACTCCACTTTTGATGAAGCCTTTTTTGGCAGAACCGATGTTGAGCTATCAAAGGAATACATTCAAACCTTACCTTATTCCAGTATTTATGCGGAAGTGAATGACCAAGGCAAAATCTTCATGGTTTTGGCGTACGTCGGTGAAAATCCTCAAACGGGCGTAGAGCAATTAAAATGGATGTCTTCTGATAAAGCTATGATCGTCACTGAAAATGGACGTATTGTACAAACGCTATTGCTTCCCTACGAAAACCTTTCAGGTTTGGCATTCCAACCGTTAGATTCGTTCTCGTCTGCAAACAGTTCGTCAGCAGACTCTTCTTCTGCGTTTGATGTGTCTACCAACCCCGGAGCTCAAAAATGGCAAGCGGTTTACGACTGGCAACCCAATTATCGATTCGGCTATAAAGCAAACATTATCCGAACGTATGCGGGAAATGAAACGGTCGAAACACCGATAATGTCTATCGATACCAAGAAGTTTCAAGAAAAAATTAACTTTCCGATGTTAGAACAAGAGATTACCAACGAATATTGGGTCGATAGTAAAGGAAAAGTGGTCAAAACCATACAGTATTTAGGCCCTGATATGACAAGGCTTGAGTTAACCGTTCTTAAGCATTATCAAAGCAATTAACGAACAGGGTAATGAACGAAAATGATGAATTATATGAGTCATGTATCAAAAATGACGGGACGTCGGTTACCAGTGGTGAGAGCTCTGTTGGTGTTGAGTACGCTGTTCTCTCTGTGCACTGTTAGCAACGCCTCTCCGATTAAGACAACGGTTGAACTTCCCCTTCAAGGTGTAACGTTTGAGTATAAAGCTGACGTTCGACTGCTTCAGGTATTAGACGACGTTAACGTGAATGCGAACGGCAGTATTGGTTACTTTCCCCTTTCGGCTCAACTGTTTGATAAAGCCAATACTGAAGCTATCGAAGCCAAAAAGCGCAATGTATTTAACCAGCTTGAAGCTTTTGCAGTAGAAGAGTCAGAAGCAAAACTGGTAAAGCAACAATTAGCTTCTTTCCAATATCTCAATCGAGTTTTTATTGAGTTAGACCGCAATGCCGTTATATCTCAATCAGATAAGAACCCGTTGCTTGTTTCAAGTTCTAATACTAACAAGTTATCTGCTGCCATAACAAAAGCGCCGAACAGTCAAACTCAAGCATTTTCTCTGTACTTACCGCAACGATCAACGTCCATTCAGGTGATGGGTGTAATGAAAGATTCTGTAAGATTGAATTTGATTGAACATGGAACGCTGAACGATTATCTCTATGCATTACCGAGTGATTTTATTGGTGAGTCAGCAGATAAAAGCGTGGCGTATGTTATTCAGCCAGATGGCATGGTGCAAACCATTCAATATGCGTACTGGAATGAACAGCCGGTTTATTTAGCGCCAGGTGCTATCGTATTTATGGCGTTTTACTCTTTGCCATCGGAATACTCAACGTTGAACCAAGATATTGTCGATTTGCTACGTCATAAGGTTGGCCTGTAATGCTGAAACAGAAATCATTCCCTCTATCAGCAGTGTGCACATCGGTTACCTGCGCTTTATTAATGACTGGTAGTGTGTCGGTTAACGCAGAGACCGCCATTGATTCGTCTTCGATTCGAGCTGATAAATCATCATTCGACGATACCGAATATAGAACGTCGCAAATGAACTTTGGTGGTGTTGGCTTAATGCAAATGCCAACAGGCCGAATGGCACCAGAAGGTGAGTTCAACTTTAGTGCTTCGTTTAATAATGAATACCATTTTTATAACGTGAGTCTGCAGGTGATGCCTTGGCTAGAAACCACCATTCGTTATACACAAGTACAGGATCTGCTTTATAGCGGAGGCGCGGATCAAGATTGCTCTCAAAACTCATTCAGTGGCTGTACTAAATACACCGATAAAGGCATCGACTTTAAGCTGCGTCTAATCGAAGAAGGGTACTACTTACCGGAAGTATCGGTCGGTATGCGTGACTTTGGTGGTACCGGTTTATTTGATGGTGAGTTTGTTGCGGCGACCAAACGCTTTGGCCCTGTTGATTTTACCTTGGGCATGGCTTGGGGATACATGGGCACCAGTGGTAACTTCACTAACCCATTGTGTAAAGCCAGTGACAAGTATTGTGATCGCCCGTCAGATATTAAAGGCAATGGTGGCAGTGTCGATTTTGAACGTTGGTTTAAAGGCGATGCGGCGATTTATGGTGGCTTTGAATATCAAACCCCTTATAAGCCGTTAACCTTGAAGCTTGAATACGATGGCAATGATTATTCTCAAGACTTCCCAGTAGTACGTGGTGGGGTCGACATGACACAACACACGCCATGGAACGTGGGAGCTGTGTACCGTTTCACCGATTGGGGTTCTGCTAAAGTGAGCTACGAGCGAGGTGATACGCTAACCCTTGGTTTCGCTCTCTCTACCAATTTTAATGAAATGTATTCGGTGTGGCGAGATACCGAAACAGCAGAGTTGCGCCCGAGTGGTGTCGAGACGGTTGATGACATTGATATGGCGGCCTTTGCAAACCAACTTGAAACGATTGCTGGCTATGAACAAGCGCAAATCTTGGTCGACGATAACAGCATTGTGGTAAAAGGCACTCAGGTTAAATATCGAGACAGAGATATCGCCCTTGAACGCGGTGCGACCGTGATTGCCAACGCGGTACCGAGTTACATTGATACTTACAAAATAATCGAAAATGATAAATCGTTGGAACTCACCGAGACAACGGTAAATGCACAAGCGTTCAAAGCGGCAGCGAACAACAATTATCTTAACGCTCATACCAATGATGCTTCGCACACTCACGAATTAGAACGTAAGAAATCAGTTATCTATCATGATGGGCGTGAGCGATTCGATGTGTCGATTTCACCAAACCTCGCTCAATCGTTTGGTTCAGCTGAAAACTTCTACCTATACAGTTTGGGTTTATACACCAATGCTTCGTTCTGGGCGTTAAACAATGTTGAACTGTCGGGCTCTCTTTACGTCAACTTAATCGATAACTACGATAAGTTTAATTACGAAATCCCATCAGACGGCACTGACCAAACACCAAGAGTAAGAACTTTGTTCCGCTCTTATGTTGATGATCCGGTTCGTTTAGACCGTTTACAACTGACGTGGTTTGAAGACTATGGCAGCGGTGTCTACACCCAAGCCTACGGTGGTTACCTAGAGAGCATGTTCGCGGGTGTGGGTGGCGAAATCCTGTATCGTCCATTCAACCAAAACTGGGCGATTGGCGCAGACATGACAGCAATAAGCCAGCGCGATCCAGAAAGCTGGTTTGGCACGTTTGATCAAGAGAACCAAGTCAACCCTGGTGATAGCAACCGAACGTACAAAGTAATCGATAAAGGTACGACTGGCTTCATCACCGGTTACTACACCCCACAATGGGATTTCTTGAACGATACTTTACTTAAAGTTGGCATCGGTAAATTTCTTGCCGGTGATATTGGTACTCGGGTCGACTTCTCTAAGCAGTTCAAGAGCGGTGTGATTGCCGGCGCGTTTGTCAGCCTAACAGACATGACTACCGAAGAATACGGTGAAGGCAGCTATACCAAAGGCTTTTATGTGTCGATTCCGTTTGATTTAGTCACTGTGAAGCCAAGTTCAAGTCGCGCAGGCTTTACCTGGTTACCTATCACTCGTGATGGCGGGCAAGTATTGAACAAGCAGTATAACTTGTTCGATCAAACCGATGCTCGTTCTCCTTGGTTCCAAAGGCCAAGTAGTGTGAAATAAATAGAGTGAAAGGGGAATTATAGGGGGAGGAGACAGTATACACCCTAACCCTCGATATTCGAGGAGTTAGGTGTTTGTTTGATACTTAATCTTATGTGATCTCGGCTCTATAGTTTTACTTTAAACTCAGCTAATGAGGTTGATAATAATAATGAATAATGGATAATGCACGAGCAGTAAGGTAAGTATATGAAAATTGGTACCTTTGCGGAAAGCTTTACAAAATCCCTGTTCTAATTTCTATTTTATTTGTTAGGGAAAATTAACTCACGCAGTGTGATTTCGCGGAATATCAAGGGGCGGTAGCGTTCCTGAGCCTGCGTACAAGTGCGGTGAGTCAATCAGGTATAAACCCTTTTACTTTAATGCTTATAACATGGTGTGAGAGCTACAATAGCTAAATTCTCTTTTTATCGGGTATCTTTTGGGATATCGCCCACATTTCGTTTCTATGAATTGGTCAACATGAAGATTAATAAAAATCGACTCCTAGTAGGGCTCCTTCCTGCATTATTAGCAGGGTGTGCAACTCCTGGCTCTCACCTTTCGACAGGCAACAAGAATGTGATTCAGCCTTCAGAGCAACAGCATAAGTCTGATATTTCTGATGTGGTTAACCTTTACCCACTGACGGCTCAATCTGTATCGAGTTACCAAACAAACACTCTGTCGGTTTCACAAGCCAACCCTAAGCTTGATATTGATATCGCAAAATATGAATACCAAGTGGGTGTCGGTGATATTTTGAACATTACCATTTGGGACCATCCTGAACTGACTATTCCAGCCGGTTCGTACCGTAGTAGTACCGAAGCTGGAAACTGGGTTCATGCTGACGGCACAATTTTTTACCCGTACATTGGTACAGTAGAAGTATCAGGAAAAACCGTTCGCGAAATTCGTTCTGACATAGCAGCACGTTTGGCGAAATACATAGAAAGCCCTCAGGTTGATGTTAACGTGGCGGCCTTCCGCTCTAAGAAAACCTACATTACAGGTGAAGTGTCTAAACCAGGCCAGCAAGCGATTACCAATATTCCCTTAACGTTATTAGATGCTGTGAACCGTTCTGGCGGTTTATCTGAAGAGGCCGACTGGCGTAATGTTTCATTAACGCGTGATGGTACGGAAGAAAACATCTCGCTTCATGGTTTGATGCAACGTGGGGACCTCACACAAAACCGTTTACTGCAAGCAGGTGATATTGTCCATGTGCCTCGAAATGATAAACAGAAAGTCTTTGTGATGGGGGAAGTTAAAGAACCTAAGTTATTGAAAATTGATCGCGTAGGAATGAGCTTAACCGAAGCATTAAGTAATGTCGGCGGAATCAACGAACTCACTGCTGATGCAACGGGTGTGTTTGTGATTCGAACTTCTGATGATAAATCAGAACGTATGGCCGATATTTACCAACTCAATATAGAAGATGCCTCAGCACTGGTGATTGGTACCGAGTTTGATTTAAAACCTTACGATATTGTTTATGTAACGGCAGCACCAATCAGCCGCTGGAACCGTGTTGTCGGGCAGTTACTACCAACCATTGACGGAATTAATAATTTGACTGAAGGTGCATTGCGTATCCGTAACTGGCCTTAGGTTTAGATAGAGTCATCATCAGGTCACATTTCATATGTGGCCTGATTTTTATGTTTAGAAGCTCGTTTAGTTTATAAGTATGTGTAGCTTCTTAAGCCCATTACAGTTAGAAATCAGTTATGTTTAATAAAATTTTGGTCGTCTGCGTGGGTAACATTTGTCGTTCACCTACTGGAGAACGGGTTCTTCAAAAGCTGTTGCCTAATAAAGAAGTAGCCTCTGCCGGCATTGCTGCTGAAAAGAGTCGTTTAATTGGGAAACCAACGGACGATACAGCAATTTTGATTGCCGCTGAAAATGGAGTAGATGTTGGAAATCATCAGTCTCAGCAAGTCACGCCACAGCTTTGCGCTCAGTATGACTTGATCTTGGTGATGGAGAAGGGGCATTTAGAAGCGCTTACTAAAATATCACCAGAGGCTCGTGGTAAAACTATGCTGTTTGGCCAATGGATTGGTCAGAAAGACATCCCTGATCCTTACCGTCAAAGTCGTGAGGCGTTTGAACACGCTTACAGACTGATTGATGAGGCAGCGCAAGCTTGGGCGAAAAAGCTGTAGGCTTCATATTTTAACATAATAGAGGCCTCATCGTAAGCGCGGCGAAACCACCAACAGAATTAATAACAAGAGAAGTACGCAAAGCGTATTTAATGTCTCTTAAATAGTAATAATTTAGGAAGTAGTAATCTGATGACAACACAACCATCTCAGCAATCACACGCAGATAACTCTGGTGAGATAGATTTAGGCAAACTGCTTGGCATTCTGTTAGACGCTAAATGGCTAATTATGCTAACCACATTCGCTTTTGCTGTGTTTGGTATTGCGATTGCCCTGCTTTCAACGCCGATATACAAAGCCGATGCGCTGATTCAAATTGAAGAAAAGAGCTCTGGCGGCATTTCATCGATGGTCGGTGACATGGGCGAGTTGTTCTCTCAGGAGTCTTCTGCTACTACAGAAGTTGAGATCATCAAATCTCGCATGATTTTGGGTGAAACGGTCGATAAATTCAATCTTACTACTGTGCTATCTCCGAACTATGTGCCAATTGTCGGTAAGGGGTTTGCTCGCTTAACCGGCGACATAAATCATGTTGTGGTTAGCCGTTTTACTTTGCCAAGCTATGTGAACAGCTACGCACACACGATTAAAATTCTCGATGCCGAGCAGGGAACTTACCAATTGGTACGTGACGATGAACGCATTATTCTGCAAGGTAGAGTGGGTGAGCTAGCAACCACTGATGATTACAGCTTGTTTGTAGCAGGTTTCGAGTCACATAACAATTTTGAATTCTCAATTAGCAAGCGTAGCCGATTGGAAGCTATAGAATGGTTGAAGTCTTCTTTGTCTTTGTCTGAGCTAGGCAAGCAAAGTGGTATTTTGAAGCTAAGCTTTGAAGGTGAAAATAAACAACAGATATCTGATATTCTCAACCATATTAGTCAGATTTACTTTTTACAAAACGTGAAACGTAATTCAGCGGAAGCAGAGAAGAGCCTATCTTTCTTAGAAAGTCATCTTCCGGGCATTAAATCTGAGCTAACCGGTTATGAAGACGTACTAAACAATTACCGCCAAAAAAATGAATCGATCGACTTGGGCTTGGAAGCACAATCAACCTTGAAGGTAATGGTTGAGCTTGAAGCGCAGTTGAATGAACTGACGTTTAAAGAGAGTGAAATCAGCCAGCGCTTTACTAAAGATCACCCAGCATACAAAGCTTTACTTGATAAGCGTAAAACGCTGTTGAGTGAGAAAGAGCGCTTAAATAGGCAAGTACAAAAGTTACCGAGAACACAACGCGAAGTACTGCGTATGACTCGTGATGTTGAAGTAAACCAACAAATTTACATCCAGCTTTTAAATAAGGTTCAAGAGCTAAGCATCATTAAAGCTGGTACGGTCGGTAACGTTCGTATCTTAGATGACGCTCAAGCGTATGCTCACGCTGTAAAACCTAAGAAGCCGCTGATTGTTGTATTAGCAACGCTACTGGGTGGGATGTTAAGTGTTGCATTAGTACTCGTGAAAGCAGCGTTCCATCGCGGTGTTGAAAGCCCGGACCAAATTGAACAAATTGGCCTTCCCGTGTATGCAGCTGTACCAAAATCAGATTTACAAGTAGAGCTAACTAATCGCTTTAAATTGAAGAAACAGAAAACTAAGGGAACGCAGGCACTGCTTGCCGAATCTAACCCTGCCGATCTGTCCATCGAGGCACTACGTGGCTTGCGTACCAGTTTGCACTTTGCGATGTTAGAAGCAAAGAATAACATTCTGATGATATCAGGCCCTGCGCCGGGTATCGGTAAGTCATTTATCTCAACCAACTTCGCAGCTGTAGCAGCAAAAACAGGTCAAAAAGTGCTGCTGATTGACGCAGATATGCGTAAAGGTTACCTACAACAAAGTTTTGGTTTTAAGTGGGACAACGGCCTTTCTGATTTGTTAAGTGGTAAGCAAGACTTTACTCAATTCATTAAGACAGCATCAGTAGCTAATCTAGATATAATTACTCGAGGCCAAGTGCCACCAAACCCATCTGAATTGTTAATGCATCCACGCTTTGCGGCACTAATGGATTGGGCTTCAAGAGAGTATGATTTAGTGATTGTTGATACTCCGCCAGTTCTTGCGGTAACAGACCCAAGTATTGTTGGAGCTTTTGCGGGCACTACATTAATGGTTGCTCGTTTTGGTCAAAATACAATTAAAGAAATTGATGTCGCTCGTAATCGTTTCGAACAATCAGGTATCGAAGTGAAAGGCGTTATCTTCAATGCAATAGAGAAAAAAGCTTCTACCTCTTATGGGTATTATAGTTATACGTACTCTAGTGATAAAAAATAGGAGCCGAATATCAGATATGAGTAAGTGATAAGATAGAGTGTAGTGAGTCTAATCGCTACCTTAGAGTTAGGCTTGGGTTGCCGTTATTTCGGAGATGTTGTAAAGTAGTTTAGTTAGAGTTTAACTGCGATAATTTCTGAACCAATCAGGTTGATTACTTCTAATTTAAGGTGCGTTAGCCCCGATAAAATACCTTGAATAAAATAGTCACCTATTTATTGAAGAGATATTCGAACTCAATAAACCTCATGCTTTTTAATTTATCAACAAGCATGAGATAATATTCAATACCAATTAACTTGGAAAGTGGTTTTTTGGCTTTAAAATGACTTTGTTACCTATTAGGTATTGGGAAGTCCAATTGTCACTTGGGTTTTATAGAAAATAAAAATAATTTTTATAAGTGTGTATTGATTTGAAATTATCATCAATTATTCGTGATGTAAATAGAAATTAATGCCAGTAATTTTATAGCTTAAGTGTTGTTGGTATTTTATAGCTGAAGTGTTATTGATATTTTATCTTAAGCAGAATATTTAATTTTATTTTTATAAGCTGAACATTAGCAATAAGGTAATAATATGAGTAAAAAGGCAGTGGGTTTTTTGCAGGGTGGATTAGGAAATCAGTTGTTTATATACTTTTCGCTAGTATCTGTCGCGCAGGACAATGATTTAGAACCCTCTTTTAATAAAGACAGTTACGGCTATGATAAATTTTCAAGAGCGTTAGGCTTGGAGCTATTAGGGTTTGACATTAAATTTGAGAGTAGCTATTTTTTCAAAAATAGGTATCTACGCCTAATTTTTATGAAATTTGGGAGATATCTATTATCTAACAGAATTTTTAATAATTATCACTTTGAATATCGAAGTAATCAGCATGCTGATTTTGTCATAAACGATGATAAAGATAATTACTTCTTTGGTTATTTTCAGAATGAAAAATACTTAAATGACGAAGTTGTTTTTGATAGTTATGAAGGTAGTGAATACGTTAATTCGGTTCGAGATAAGGTACAACGTAAATATTCAAGTGAAGATACCATTGCTATTCATTTGAGAAGCTATAACGAAGTTAAAGATGAAGTGTGTAGTATTGATAAAGATTATATTAATGCTGCACTATTGGAATTGAATTATAACAAGAACAAAGATCGTATTTTAGTCTTTACAGATTCTATCGAATTTTCAAGCAGTGTTTTATCCGGCTTGAATTATGACTATTTTGATGAAGGTTTTTTATTCACAGCAGAAGAAACTCTGATTTCTATTAGTTCTTTTGAGCGTATAATATGCTCGAACAGTTCTTTCGCATGGTGGGGAGCATATTTTTCAAAGAGTGAAAAGGTTGTTTATCCCAAAGATAGAGGGTATAAGTATTATCCTAGTCCTTGTAAGAATTGGCACTTAGTGTAGTGTTTATTTTCTTGAGATATATTAATGTTTAGAAGTAAAGAATTTTTGTCGTTACTTGAAAAAGCTATTAAGTCAGCATCAGCACTTATTACGATATTTCTTGTTTCTTCAAAACTACAACCCCAGGATTTTGGGGAGTTTTCTCTCATTGAAGGATATTGTTTTTTACTATTTAGTATAATTGTTTTTGGTTTTCAAACTGTAGGAAACAGGATTCTTGTTGACTATGATTCAAGTGATTGTATTAGAAAGATTATAAAATTAAGATTGTTAATATGTTTGGTGTTAAGTGTTAGCTCATTTGCTTTTTTTAATTTAATAGACATAAAAATAATAAATAACTTAGATGTTTTTTTGATTACTCTCCTCCTTTTTTATACTGTTACTTCTTATCGAGAAAATATTTCATATCATAATGATAATTACTCTGAGTATATTGTTGATAAGATCTTAGTTTTATTGTTCTGTTTTACCTTAAAGTTATTATCACTATTTCTATTTTTCGACTATATTATTAGTGTGCTAATAATATGCTTTTTTATGGAAGTTTGTCCAGTTAGCTTTGTATTCTGGAGGAAGTATTCTATAGTTAAAGAGATAGAGGAAAAAGAAAAAATAACATATAAGGAAATGAGCTTTCTTTGTTTTCCAACAATGTTATCATCTATTTCAATAGTTATTTATAGTAGATTTAATCAATACTTATTAGCTTACTTCTTGCCATTGAGCGATGTTGGTGCATTTTCGGTCTTATCCAGAGTTTCGGATTTATTTGTTTTTTTACCTACTGTTATTGGAGCACTTTATCTTCCTCGTGCATACAAATTAGGTATAACTCCGAAGTTCATTGAAAATTACTCAAGGTTGATTCATATAGTTGCATTTGTCTCCTTCTTATTTTCGGTTACGCTATATGGGATATATTATTCCACAGCAGAAGAAAAGGGCTGGCTTATACCTATGAATACTGCTATTTTTTATCAATTGACAATTTTTCTTAACTTTATAGGTATGTTTGTGAGTCAAGTGCAATCTTATCTAGGTAATCCAATTCATCGAATGTTTAGAATAGTAGCTGGAATGATTATTAATATTTCATTGAGTTATTTTTTAATACCTGTCTGGGGGGTGAATGGTGTAATTGTGTCTATTTTAATATCTCTTACCATTTCAAATTTGGTAATTCCTGCTTTATTTAAAGAGTCTTGGTTAATTCGAGTTGTATTAAGTTCTTTATTGTCATTTTATAGGTTTAGAATCAATGATATTAAACTTTAGCTTTGGTAGGGCTGCATTATATAGCTATTTAATGGTCTTTCCTTTTGGTGTTATATCTATTTTATCTAAAAACTTTAATATAATATTTACCTCTCTTAAATCAATACAGGTAATAGGCTTTATAGCATCTTCTATTTTATGTATTATATATTTCATTTCAAGGTTAAGAGTTGCTGTTCGGTTTAACTTATTGAGTTTGATAAATGGTTTTATAATAATATCTATCTTGCTATGGTTTTTATTATCAATATTAGTTACTTTTGAACTTATTGGGTATGGCTCTAGCAATGAAAGTATCTCGTCTTTCGAGTATCACTTTCCTATTTTAATTAAATACTTAAGTTTAATATTTATATCGGCAAATTTTCATTATATTCTTAAGGATGAATATAAAAAATGGCACTTTGTTTTATGGGTGTTAGCGAGCTTTTCTATTGTAATATCATCAAATATGTCAATTCTTTCTTTAGATTTTCTCAATTCAAGGAACCCCTCTGACCGCTCATTTACCTTAACGTTATCGGATTACTTTGCGTTGACATCTTTATTACTTTTATATTTTGTTAATGGTATCAATAAGTATGTAGTGTTCCTTATATCAGCAGTGTTATTGTTTTTTATATCATCTAGGACAGCGTTATATACATTTGTTGTCGCATTTTTGATAAAGGAAGTATTAGGCTCAGGCTTTAACTTGAAGAACATAATTCTCTTGTTTTTGTTTTGCTTTATATTCTATGTGGTTGGAATCTTTGCTTATGATAATGTCTCTGGTTATTCTCTGAGAATTTTCACTGGCTTTTCAGGAGATTCTTTTGATGAGCGAAATGATATTATGCGTTATTCATGGGAACGGATTATGCAATCACCAATTATCGGTGATTTTGCAGGTCAATTAGATGCTAGCTTTCATGGTTCTAATAAATGGGGAGTCTACTCTCACAATATATTGTCTTTTTGGCGACAATATGGATTTATTGGGTTAGCTTTGATTATATATTCCATGTTGTTTACATTTTTTAATGTAGTCAATATTATCATGGGTAAAACAAGGTGCATGAATTTACTGCCTGTTTTACTTTACTTAACTTGTGTTATTATTTTCTCTAGATCGTATGTATACCCATGGATCTTTATGTTACTAGGGATGAATTTATTTATTTTAAAACGGGCTAGCGAAAATGGAAAAGATTAGTGTCATTATTACAACCAAAGATAGAGAAAAAGAACTCCACAGAGCTATCCGCTCGGTGCGTTCTCAATCATATAAAAACATAGAAATTATTGTTGTTGATGATGGGTCAGACCCTGATTTATATAAGAGAGTAGTAGACTGTTATTCGAGCGGTAATATTAAGTTTGTGAGAAATACTTCTAGCTTAGGTGCTTGTAGTGCAAGGAATTCTGGAATAAGTGCATCTACTGGTTCTTTTATTTCTGGGTTAGATGATGATGATGAATTTACAGAAGATAGGCTAGAAAAACTAATGATTTTTCATAGTTCTTTCGATATCGAACCTTCTTTAGTTTGTTCCTATAATAAGAATTATAATCCTTCATCAGGGCTAGTTACTTTTGAGAAAGAATACGACATAAATATTGACTTAGAATCGATGAAATATAGCAATAAAGTAGGCTCTCAAGTGTTAATTAGAAAAGAAAAACTACTAGGAGCTGGCCTATTTGATGAAGAGTTTGTTGCATCACAAGATTATGATATGTGGTTCAGAGTTATAGCAATGTATGGTGATGCAAAAAAAATAAATGAATTCTTATATATATGTCATGATGATCCATCTCTAACTCGCGTTTCTTCAAATAAGAAAAAAGGTATGGTACAGTTTTATACGAAACATCGTCATAGCCTTAAACTGCGCCATAAGATATACTCACTTGCTAGATTTTTGCGTGCTCTTATTAAATGACTTATTGGAAATATTAAATGAAAGCAATTATTACCGGTATTACTGGCCAAGACGGCTCTTACTTAGCTGAGCTTCTAGTTGAAAAAGGTTATGAAGTTCACGGTCTTATTCGTCGAGCATCATCCTACAATACAGAACGTATTGATGCGCTGGTAAACGGAGGTGCAAGTATTAAACTGCACTATGGCGATCTTACGGATTCTTCAAACCTAATTCGATTAGTTAAAGAAATTCAACCTGACGAAATCTATAACTTGGGTGCAATGTCGCATGTAGCGGTTTCTTTCGAGTCTCCAGAGTATGTTGCTGATGTAGACGGCATGGGTACTCTTCGTCTTCTGGAAGCGATCCGTATTAACGGTTTGGAAAAGAAAACTCGCTTTTACCAAGCCTCTACCTCAGAGCTCTACGGTGAAGTTCGTGAAACTCCTCAGCGTGAAACAACGCCTTTTTATCCACGATCTCCATACGCTGTAGCAAAAATGTACGCATACTGGATTGTTGTGAATTACCGCGAATCTTACGGTATGTACGCATGTAATGGCATTTTGTTTAACCATGAGTCACCACGTCGTGGTGAAACTTTTGTAACTCGTAAGATTACTCGAGCTATCGCTAACATCTCTCAAGGTCTGGAATCTTGCTTAGAACTTGGCAACATGGATGCTTTGCGTGACTGGGGGCATGCTAAAGATTACGTTCGAATGCAATGGATGATGCTGCAACAAGAGAAGGCTGAAGATTTTGTTATTGCTACTGGTAAGCAGATCTCTGTGCGCGAGTTTGTCCGCTTGTCAGCGAAGGAAGCGGGGATCGAACTTGACTTTTCCGGCGAAGGTATTGATGAGATTGCTACTGTGGTAGCTATCGATGAAGAAAAAGCACCAAAAGTGAAAGTTGGTGATGTCATTGTGAAAGTAAACCCTCGCTTCTTCCGTCCAGCGGAAGTGGAGACACTACTTGGCGACCCAAGCAAAGCGAAAGCTAAACTTGGTTGGACCCCAGAGATCACTGTAGAAGAAATGTGTGCAGAAATGGTTGCATCTGATATCGATAAGGCAAAACAACACGCAGTTCTAAAAGAACACGGATTTGACGTTGCGATCTCACTAGAAAGCTAATTAATCAGTATACTGATTCGTTTATATTGCAGAGTTCCCATTTGGGCTCTGCTTTTTCTATTTATATTATCGGAACTAGTATGAAAAGAGTATTTGTTGCTGGTCATAAAGGTATGGTTGGCTCAGCTATTGTTCGTCAACTATCTAAAGACTCTTCAGTAGAAGTGATTACTAAAGATCGTAATGAGCTTAACCTGTTAGATGCACTGGCTGTCGAGGCGTTTTTTACGAATCACCATATTGATCAAGTTTACCTTGCGGCCGCGAAAGTCGGTGGAATTGTTGCTAACAATACGTACCCTGCTGAGTTTATTTACCAAAATTTGACGATTCAAAACAATATTATTCACTCAGCACATCTGCATGGTGTTCAAGATTTACTATTCTTGGGTTCGTCTTGTATTTATCCAAAGTTTGCACAACAACCGATGCGTGAAGACTCTTTGTTGACCGGAACTTTGGAAGAAACCAATGAGCCTTACGCAATTGCTAAGATTGCAGGTATCAAAATGTGCGAGTCTTATAATCGCCAATATGCTCGCAACTATCGATCAGTAATGCCAACTAATTTGTATGGTGAAAATGATAATTTTCATCCTCAAAATTCTCACGTCATTCCCGCATTGTTGCGTCGCTTCCACGAAGCAAAATTGAATGGCGACAGTAAAGTTGTTGCGTGGGGTAGCGGTAAACCTATGCGAGAGTTTTTGCATGTAGATGATATGGCAGCAGCTTCAATTTACGTAATGAATCTAGGTCAAGAGGCGTATCTAGAAAATACGCAAGAAATGCTTAGTCACATAAACGTAGGTACAGGTGTGGATTGTACTATCCGTGAACTCGTTGAAACTGTTGCAAAAGTGGTTGGTTTTGACGGCGAAATTGAATTTGACACTACGAAACCAGACGGCACTCCTCGTAAGTTAATGGATGTTTCACGTTTAAAGAGTCTAGGTTGGAAAGCAAAAACGAGCCTAGAAGATGGTTTAACTATGACTTACCAGTGGTTTCTAGAGAATCAAGAAAATTATCGCGGTTAAAGTACCTAGGGTAGAGCTAATGTAAGGGTTTAAACAAAGCAAATGTTTTTAAGCAAACAACGTTTTTCTCAAGTGATTGAAAGTACCCCGTTAGTTTCAATTGACTTAGTTATTGAGGATGAAAGTGGTCAAGTTTTACTTGGGGAGCGTTTGAATCGACCAGCTCAAGGTTTCTGGTTTGTTCCCGGTGGTCGTATTCTTAAAGATGAAAAGCTTGAAGATGCCTTTGCTCGTTTAACTTTGGAGGAGCTTGGGCATGAGTTTAAGCTCTCTCAAGCAACACTGAAGGGACCTTATACACACCTCTATAATGACAATGTGTTTGGCAATGACTGTACTACTCATTATGTCGCGATTGCCTACAAGCTCATTGTCAATCGCTCTGAATTGAACTTACCCATGGATGTACAGCATTCTCGTTACCGTTGGTATAATCAAGATGAATTATTGACCTGTGATAGTGTACATATTCATACTAAATGGTATTTTCAAAAAATAACTAAAACTATCACTTAATTAAAAACAACGAGTTGACTATGCTTATTCCTGTAATTATGGCCGGCGGCTCAGGCAGTCGTTTGTGGCCTCTATCTCGTTCAAAATATCCCAAACAATTCCTTGCAGTAACTGGTGAACAAACCATGCTTCAACAAACGTTGAGCCGCATGGTTGGTTTAGAACACAATGCGCCATTTGTGATCTGCAATGAAGAACATCGATTCCTAGTTGCTGAACAACTTCGCCGTATTAATGGCAATCATAGTGGAATACTATTGGAACCAGTAGGGCGGAATACTGCTCCCGCTATTGCTTTAGCAGCAAAATTTGCTCTATCTGAAAATAAAACTTCATATGAAGATTCTTTGATGTTAGTTCTTGCGGCTGATCATGTGATTAAAGATACTCAATCTTTCCATCAATCGGTGCAAGCTGCCATTCCGTACGCACAACGTGGTGATATGGTAACTTTCGGTATAAAAGCGAATGCACCAGAAACAGGTTATGGCTATATTAAAACCGGTGCTACGGTTACTGCTGCGGATGAGAGTCGAGGCTTTAGTGTTGATAGCTTTGTTGAAAAGCCAGATCTCGAAACTGCAAAGCAATATCTAGACGATGGTAGCTACTTGTGGAACAGTGGTATGTTTTTATTCAAAGCATCTACTTATCTTGAAGAATTAGCAAAGTTCCGACCAGATATCTTGAAAGCATGTGAAAGTGCCTACGATAGCCACTTTGCCGACCTAGACTTTATTCGCATGTCATCTGAATTGTTCTCACAAATCCCAGACGAATCCATAGATTTTGCTGTCATGGAAAAAACAGAAAAAGCTGTTGTTGTTCCAATGGACGCAAATTGGAGTGATGTTGGTTCTTGGTCTGCACTTTGGGACGTGAATGATAAAGATGAACAGGGTAATGCAACTCGCGGTGATGTGTTAACTGAGCAGACAAAGAATAGTTATATTTATTCACAAGATAAACTCATTGCGACCGTTGGCATTGAAAATCTTATCGTTGTAGAGACGAAAGATGCACTGCTAGTTGCGGATAAAGACAAGGTTCAAGATGTTAAGTCGATTGTTAATCAACTAAAACAACAAAACCGAGTAGAGTGTCAGCAGCATCAAGAGGTATATCGCCCATGGGGTTCTCATGAGACGGTATCTGAAGGTGAGCGTTACCATGTGAAGCAAGTGTTAGTTAAGCCAAAAGAGAAGACAGCTCTTCAGATGCACCACCATCGAGCTGAGCATTGGGTTGTCGTGTCAGGTACGGCTAAAGTGACAAAAGGAGATGGAACTTTCCTTCTTACTGAAAATCAGTCCACTTATATTCCAGTAGGGACTCCGCACTCCGTAGAAAACCCAGGGCAAGTGCCTTTGGAGCTGATTGAAGTTCGTTCTGGATCGTACTTAGAAGAAGACGATATTGTTCGCTTTGATGAGCAAGCATCTAAGTTTGGCGGCGACTACTAACTACTTATTGAGATAGGAAATTATGGTAACAAAATTAATCAGTAGTGAAGTGCTTGGTGCTTCAGGCGTTCAGTTTGGTACTAGTGGCGCGCGAGGGCTCGTTACTCAGTTTACATCGGACGTCTGTGCTGCATTTACTCACGCATTTGTGGCATCAATGCGTAGCCATTTTACTTTCAATCAAATGGCTGTTGCAATTGACAACCGCCCTAGTAGCCCAGCAATGGCAAAAGCAGTCATTCAAGCACTTACTGATGCCGGTGTAGATGCGATTTACTATGGTGTTGTACCTACTCCTGCTCTGGCTTTTACCGCAATGCAAGACAAGATGCCTTGTATCATGGTGACTGGGTCTCATATCCCATTTGACCGCAATGGAATTAAGTTCTATCGCCCAGATGGAGAGATTACTAAAGCAGATGAACAAGCAATCTTAACCGAGAGGGTAGACTTTAGTGCTATTAATGACCTGCCTGAGTTAACGATTAATTTCCGAGCAACTGAGCTTTACCGAACACGTTATATTGATTTGTTTGATGCAGATTTACTAGCAGGAAAGCGTGTTGGTATATATGAGCACTCAAGTGCCGGGAGAGATATTTACCAAGGACTTTTTGAATCGCTTGGGGCTGAAGTCATATCATTGGAGCGTACTGACGAATTTGTTCCAATTGACACTGAAGCCGTTGCTGAATCTGATAAGGGAAAAGCACGAAGCTGGTCGAAACAGTATAATTTGGATTTTATATTTTCGACTGATGGAGACGGTGATCGTCCTTTAGTTGCTGATGAGAACGGCGAATGGTTGAGAGGTGATATCCTTGGCTTACTTTGTTCAAAATCGCTTCAAGTAGATGCATTAGCAGTTCCTGTTAGTTGCAACACTATTATTGCTGAGTCTCCTGAATTCGAGATAGTATCTCTGACTAAAATTGGATCACCATATGTAATTGCCGAGTTTGAAAATCTCGCTAAGCAGCACAAAACGGTTGCAGGCTTTGAAGCTAATGGTGGTTATTTACTGGGCAGTGATGTTAGGATTAACGATAGGGTGCTAAAAGCGTTACCAACACGGGACGCTGTGTTACCGGCACTAATGCTGATTTCATTGGCTAAGCAACAAAAAACCACTGTTAAAAAATTGGTGGCAGCTTTACCTTCGCGATTCAATCATAGTGATCGTATTCAGAACTTTGCGACACAAAAAAGCTTAACAATCTTAGCACAAGGTAAAGAGAGTCCTGACGCCTTGTTGGCTCGTTTAGGTATGACAAATGTGGTTGTTTCTAACAGCGACCATACAGATGGATTGCGCATATCGCTTTCAGACTCAACGATAATTCATTTAAGACCATCGGGCAATGCACCTGAGCTTCGTTGTTATGCAGAAGCAAATGACTTCGAAACAGCCAAAGCACTTGTTGATAGTATTCTATCTATTGTCAGTCAGTTTTAAGTATTAGTAGTGAAAGGTTATGTTTAAGCTAAAAAATCAAATTCAAAACTATGCTTGGGGCAGTAAAACCGCTATCAGTGAGCTGTTTGGAATTGAAAACCCTACTAACGAACCGCAAGCTGAAATATGGATGGGAGCACACCCTGGTGGCTGTTCTCGTAACGCAGAAAATGACGATCTTTTGTCAGATATCATTGAACTCGATAAGAAGGCTGTATTAGGTAGCTATACGGAAAGTTGTTTTGGTGAATTGCCTTATTTGTTTAAAGTACTAGCTGCCCATACGCCTCTGTCTATTCAGGTTCATCCTAATAAATGGAAATCTGAGTTGGGTTTTGCTCGTGAAAACGAGCAAGGTATTGCTTTAAATGCTCCAAATCGCAATTATAGAGATCCAAACCATAAGCCTGAATTAGTCTATGCGATAACTCCTTACAAAGCGATGAATGGCTTTCGTCCCATCGAACAGATTATTTATTTGTTTGATGGGATTGCGCTTAATGAGCTAAAGAAAGAAGTAGGTTTATTGAAGCACTATCCTAATAGTAAAGGTCTAGAGCGTTTCTTTAGTTCTTTGATGATGTTAAGTGATGAGCGTAAAAGCAAGGTGATTTCACAGTTAGAAGAGGCATACCAAAAACCGGTAGCGGGAACGGTGCGTGAAGCTATCGAATATAGCCAAGCATTTAAGGTACACTATGAGGGTGATATAGGCTTATTGTCTCCATTTATCTTTAACATCGTAGAACTTGCACCTGGAGAAGCCATGTTCTTGTTTGCTGAAACACCTCATGCTTACATTCAAGGCACGGCACTTGAGGTAATGGCGAGTTCTGATAACGTCCTTCGCGCAGGACTTACACCTAAGTATATTGATATCCCAGAGTTGATTGATAATCTAGCATTTATTCCTATAAAGCCAGAAGATTTGAAAACGTCTCCAATAATCACAGGTAATAAAGAGCAGTACCCAATCCCTGTTGATGACTTTGGTTTTGATATTCTTTACGCTAAGGGTATTAAGCAAGAGCAACATGTGCATAGCGCGGAAATTTTGTTTTGTGTTGACAGTAATATCGTGGTGGAATCACAGGGTAAACTCATAGAACTAACTCCTGGCGATTCTGTTTTTGTGCCTTTTTCCTCGCAAGCGTACACATATAAAGGTAAAGGTCGTTTAGCTCGAGTTTACAATTAAAAAATATAAATCATTGGTTAGGTAATATGAAAATTGCAGTTGCAGGTACAGGCTATGTAGGCCTATCTAACGCTATGTTATTAGCACAACACCACAACGTAGTGGCCGTTGATATCATGTCTGAAAAGGTGGAGATGCTAAACAATAAGCTATCTCCGATTGTTGATACCGAAATCACCGATTTTTTGACAAATAAAACTCTTAACTTTGTAGCGACTCTGGATAAAAAGCTCGCTTACGAAGGTGCTGAATATGTAGTAATTGCTACACCTACCGATTACGATGTGGAGACTAACTACTTTAATACTTCTTCTGTCGAGTCGGTAATAAAGGATGTTATGGCGATTAACCCAAGTGCTGTTATGGTTATTAAGTCTACCGTTCCTGTGGGTTACACTGCTCACATTAAGAGAGAACTAAACTGTGAAAATATTATTTTCTCACCGGAGTTTTTGCGTGAAGGTAAAGCGCTATACGATAACTTGTACCCTTCTCGAATTATCGTAGGAGAACGCAGCGAACGTGCACAAACTTTTGCCAACCTTCTTGTTGAAGGAGCTGAGAAAAAAGGTATCGCAGTATTATTTACAGATTCGACAGAAGCAGAAGCCGTAAAGCTGTTTTCAAACACCTACCTTGCGCTTCGTGTGGCTTACTTTAATGAGTTAGACACTTATGCCGAGACACATGGCCTAGATAGCCGTCAAATTATTGAAGGGGTCGGTCTTGATCCTCGCATTGGCAGTCACTATAACAACCCATCCTTTGGTTATGGTGGTTACTGCTTACCAAAAGACACTAAGCAACTCCGCGCGAACTATGAAGATGTACCGAATGAAATTATTGGTGCGATTGTAGATGCAAACACTACGCGTAAAGATTTTGTAGCCGACTCAATCATCAAGCGTAACCCTAATCGTGTGGGTATTTACCGATTGATAATGAAATCAGGATCTGATAATTTTCGCGCGTCAAGTATTCAAGGTGTAATGAAGCGCATTAAAGCCAAAGGTATTGAAGTTGTGGTGTACGAGCCAGTATTAGATGAACCTGAGTTCTTTCACTCACGAGTCATCAACGATCTCGATGAGTTTAAAACCATCTGTGATGTGATTGTCTCTAACCGCATGGTTGATGATATCCAAGATGTTGCAGATAAGGTTTATACTCGAGATTTATTTGGTAGTGACTAGGGCGTGTTGATCTTTGCTGTAGATTTCGCGTTCAGCAATACATCGGTAGCCACATCAACATAAATGCCAGCGATAACATGCTGGCATAAACTTATCATATCCACTTGAAATAGCTCGATAATGCTTAATTCTCGCAAAGGCATTTTCGACCAAGTGTAGTGGTCAACTAAAATTGGCCACAGTTTTGTAAGTTTTCCAGTAAAGCCTTTCCGATTCATTCGGTGTTAGGCCAACATTGTACTGGTGCGGCCTGATTTGACTATAGTATCTAATGATGTAGCCAATGATGCTCTGCCAAGCTTCACCTAAACTGCGATAGCCACTGGCTGGCACCCATTCTGTTTTCAAGCTTCTGAAGAAGCGTTCCATCGGGCTATTATCCCAACAGTTACCTCTCCGAGATAAACTCTGCTTTATTCGGTATCGCCATAGGGCCTGACGGTATTTTCGACTCGTATAATGCGTTCCTTGGTCGCTATGGAACATCACTTCAGTAGGTATTCCTCGTGACTCATAAGCCATCTTTAACGCTTTGACCGTCAACTGGCTATCAGGTGAAAAGGACATTGCCCAACCAACTGGTTTTCGAGCAAATAAGTCGATGATAACAGCTAGATAGGCCCTTGACTTAACTCAATATCTGAACGCTTTAAAATCTCGACCTGACGTTAAAGCGGCAGCGCATCAACATATTTTGTGGTCACAACTTCAGTAAAGGCTTCAGGGCTACCGATGCTTTTCGGGAGCATATTGGCAGGCCGAGGCGCTGTGATAATTTTGCTGCTGGTTTGCGTTTTTTCGCACTGACGGCAGCATATTTAGTGCGTTCATGGCGCACGACACTGACTCTTTGAGGGATTATTTTTAGCTCTTCCGAGACTTCAATGCCGCATTTATGCAGTGGTTTATTACAGCATTCACATTAAGGGGCATTGGGCGTGTGTTGATGTACTTCGCGCTATGGACCCATTTCTAGCACATCCGCGACAATAAGAAACAGGCCATCAATCGACTTTCTCATATCGGTGATACCCGAGACGAGATAGACCGTGCCACTTGGGATTATTACAGTGCCTTAGGCCAAGTTTGAATTTGTGTCAGTGGTAATGAGGTTGGAAGTTCCGCTCTCAGTCCATTCGGTAGATGTACAACAACCGCTGATCATTCATTACCACTTGATGGACAACCTGCTTATCATCAGTTTGTTTGAGTTTTTCAGCCAATAGTGAAAAGTGGCGTAATTAATATCGTACTCTTTACAAAAGTGTGGAATGGAAAGGCCGCTTTCTTGCTGATTAGAGACAATGGTTGTCCAATGTTGATGTTTTTCTGATTGAGTCATAGTTCCGGAAAAACTATTACAAAGGTTGAGCGGAATTAGAACGTGTGGTTAATTTCGCGCTTACTTCTTATCCATGACTGACTTAATTATATACCCGTTCAACTTGAAAATGCAGGCTTCAATATCTGAAAATTATCCGTAATTCTGGATACAAGTGAGCCTGCAACTTTTGGTAGCGTCACATTAAAAAACTTTTTGATAGCAGAGGTGAATGCTGCTTTTGAGGGGAAGTAAGCGTTATTCCTCACATGCTCATTCATCACTTTCCAAAGCCGCTCTATTGGATTTAAGTTTGGGCTGTAAGGCGGTAAGTAATGAAGCTCGATATTGAGCACTTTTGCCGCATTTCTTACCATCTCTGACTGATGATAGGCGGCACCATCAAGTATTAGGTGTACTTTTTGCTCCAACGGGTAATGCTCCTTCTTGAGCTTCCAGAAGACGCGAACGATGCTCTCGCTGTTTATCGTGTCATACGAGTCTGTCACGGTTGCGCCAATATTT